>JAKAZC010000071.1 GCA_021826655.1 Actinomycetes bacterium
GGCGGTGGCGGTGGCGGTGGCGGTGGCGGTGGCGGTGGCGGTGGCGGTGGCGGTGGCGGTGGCGGTGGCGGTGGCGGGGGCGGTGGCGGCGGCGGTGGCGGTGGCGGCGGCGGCGGCCTCCGCCCGGGTCAGCGCTCCCAGCCGAGCTCGGCGCGCCGGTCGGAAGGCACCAGGTCGAGGTGGTCGTCGGGGTGGTCGTCGATGAAGCGACGGGCGAAGGGACAGTGGGGCACCACGGCCAACGCCCGGCGGCGTGCGTCGTCCAGTGCGTACCTGACCAGGCGGGCGGCCAGTCCCCGGCCACCGTGGTCGGGGGCGACCTCGGTATGGACCAGGTCGATCACGCCGTCCGCGATCCGGTAGTCCAGGAAACCGACCACGACCCCGTCCTCGGCGAGCACGTAGCGGTGCCTGCCCGGTTCGTCGTGGACGCCGACGGTCGTCGGTGATCCCCCCGGGTCCGCTCCGGCAGTCATCGGGCCGCCCGCGTCGGATCGGTGGTCCCGTCAGGGTCCACGCGACGCAGGATGTGGTCGTTCGCGTCGCGGAACGCCCGGAGCTGGTCGCGGGTCAGCGGCTCGAGGAACAGCTCGCGCACCGCGGCGACGTGGTCGGGTGCGGACGAGTCGACCAGGTCCCGCCCGGCCCGGGTCAGGACGGCCCGGACGCACCGCCCGTCGTCAGGGTCGGGCGCACGCACCAGGAGACCCCGCTCCTCGAGGTGCCGGGCTGCATGCGAGAGCTTCGACGGAGACGCGTCGGTGACCGAGGCCAGCCGACTCATCCGGAGTGCGGACTCCGGCTGCTCGGACAGCATGGCCAGGACGGTGTACTCGAAGAGGTTGAGCCCGGACGCTCGCTCCAGCCGGGCGTCCAGCATCGACGGCAGCCTCGCCGACACCCGGAGCAGGCCCAACCAGGCCGAGCGCTCCTCCTCGTCGAGCCAGCGGGTGTCGGGACGGACGGCGGACGGCGTCGGAGTACCGGGGGGGCGCCTATGTTCGGCACGCATCCGGTGAGCCTAGCTAGTTGAGAGTTCAAGGGATCGCGCTATCATGTAGTTGCGGAGACAATTACCTGGCGACCGGAGGTACCGGGTGTGCCGGAAAGGACCGGTCACCCCATGACCTCACCGATGCTCGCCCCGGATCCCGGCGCCGCCTTCGACACGTTCCTGGCCGACACGGCACCTGCCAGCCTGGGCCGGGCCGACTGGTCCCCCGGTGCCGGGCCGATGCCCGCCCTCTACCTCAGCCACGGGGCCCCGCCGCTGTTCGACGACCCGCTGTGGATCGACGAACTGTTCGCCTGGTCGCAGGCGCTGCCCAGGCCGAAGGCGGTGCTCATGATCAGCGCACACTGGGAGCACGCCCCGCTCCGGATTTCCGCCACCGGCGCCGGCGTACCGCTGGTCTACGACTTCGGCGGATTCGCCGCCCGGTACTTCACGATGACGTACCCGACGCCGGACGCCACCGCGTTGGCCCGACGCATCGCCGCACTGATGCCCACCGACGAGCCGGTGGAACAGGACCGCGTGCGGGGCCTCGACCACGGTGCCTGGGTGCCCCTCAAGGTGATGTACCCGTACGGTGACGTCCCCGTGCTCCAGTTGAGCATCCCCACCCACGACCCCACCCGCCTCCTCGAGCTGGGCGGCCGCCTCCGACCACTCCGCGACGAAGGCGTACTGATCGTCGGTTCAGGCTTCATGACCCACGGGCTGCCCTTCCTGACCAGGGAGGCCTTCGTCGACAACGTCGTACCCGGCTGGTCGGCGGAGTTCGACCGGTGGGCCGCCGAGACGCTCGCGGCCGGGGATCTCGACGCACTCGCCGGGTACCGGGACCACGCGCCGGGAATGCCGTACGCCCATCCGACGGTTGAACACTTCGTCCCCCTGTTCGTGACCCTCGGGGCGGCGAGCAGGCCCGACGGCCCGGTCGACACCACCGTCGAGGGATTCCAGTTCGGCCTGGCGAAACGTTCGTTCCAGGTGGGGTGAGCGGATCGGGACACGGGACGCGAGGAGGTAGCACCATGTACGACGACAGCGGACCCCTCGGGCGGGTGCGGGCGGCTCTGGCGCCGGTGGCGACATCGGGCCGCCCCCGGGTGCCGACGGGGTGGCGCCGCCCGGCCGGGATCGCCGTGGGAGTCGTCGGCGTCGCCCTGTACAACTGGTGGGTGGTCGTGGCTCTGCACGGCCACCTGATGACCACACCGGACGAGCTGTTCAGCGACCTGGAGGCCACGGGGCGCCCGGATGCGGCGCTGCTCCAGCATCTGGACCTCACCGCGGGGCTGGTGCTGATCGTCGCCCTCCTCCTGCGGGGGCGTCGCGGGCCGGGCGGGACCCGCGCCGAATGGCCCTGGCTCGTCGGGTTCGCCGCGTCGGGCGCGGTGGGCGGGCACTTCGCCTACGCCTGTCCCGAGGGGATCTCTGCGGCGTGCCGTTCGGCCGAGTGGCGGCTCGCGCTCCCACCCCATCACTACGTCCACGTCCTCGCCGGCATCGCCGAGTTCACCACGGCCACGGTCGCCGTCTACCTGGCCTGGCAACGCACCCGACCCGTCGACCGCCCCACGACCCGGACGGTCCGCTGGACGGGACGGGTGCTGGTCGCCTCCTATCCCCTGCTCGGTGTCGCCTACCTGACCGACCGCCTGGGCGCCCTGGTCGAGCCCATCTTCTTCGTCTGCTTCTCCGTGATGGTGCTCGTCGAGCTGCTCGAGCCGGACCACGGCGCTGCGGTGGCCGTGGACCGGCAGGCGGAGGCCGGGGGTGTGCGCCACTCCGACGACCGGCTCCCGGAACATCTGCCACACCCGGTAGGAGAGCCGGTCACGAGCGCGCCGACCGAGACCGACGGCAGGGACGGGACCCGGCACATCACCTGCCGCTGAGCAGGAGACCGTCGCCCGGATCGCGTCGGTCCCTGCCACGACCGCCCGTGGCACCGCACGCGCCGCCTACGGAGCTGCCGGCCACGGGATCCGCCCGTACGGGTCGTGGTGATCCGAGGGCCGACCAGCGACAACTGCACCACATGCGGCACCCGCACCGGGGCCGCATCCCACGGACGTCACGCAGGTCTCCCGATGACGGGGTCCGGGACCGGACGGCCGATGGGTACCAACCGCCTGGCCGTTCCGCCGGATCCCGGAGGCCCACGCCAGGCGCTGCCTGACGATGGTGTCGGCGGCGGCACCGACGGGCGAATCCCCGCCGCATCCGGGCCCGGGGCTTCGGTGGGCGTCGGCGCTCCGTGCAGTGGTCAGGCGCGCACCGGCAGAGCTACTGCGAGTGGTCGTGCTGGTGGTCGTGGTCGTGCTGGTGGTCGTGGTCGTGCTGGTGGTCGTGCTCGTGCTGGTGGTCGTGGTCGTGCTGGTGGTCGTGCTGTCCGGAGGCGATCTCGCGGTGGACCTCCTCCATGTCGAGACCCACCGCCTGCGCGATCAGGTCCTCGAGGGCCTCGGCCGGCAGTGCACCCGGCTGGCTGAACACGATGACCTGCTCGCGGAGGATCATCAGCGTCGGAATGGACTGGATCCCGAACGACCCGGCCAACTCCTGCTGGGCCTCGGTGTCGATCTTTCCGAACACCAGTCCCGGATGGCTCTCGGCGGCCTTCTCGAAGATCGGACCGAACGTGCGGCACGGACCGCACCACGAAGCCCAGAAATCGACCAGCACGGTGTCGTTCGTCGACACCACCTCGGCGAAGTTCTCCTTGGTCAGTTCGACGGTTCCCATCGGTGCTCCCTTCCGAGCGGTCTCAGGTGGTCAACCCCGGCCCGACGCCCACTATTTCGGGATCCGACGCCGGACCGGCCGGTTCCCGGACTGCCCGGACCACCGTGTCGATCGCCTCACGCGGTCCGTCGTCCGTCGCCACGACCCGGACCGCCTGATCGGCACGACGCGGCACCAGTCCCGCGGACTCCGCCGCGGCAACCACATCGGCGACGTCGTAGAGGACGTCAACGGAGGGCGGGCCGCCGAATCCCCGGACGAGGTTGTCACGGTCATGGGCCACGACCACGAGCGTCCCGCCCGGGGCGACCGCAGCGGCCGCCTTCGCCAGCACCGCGTCCCGCTCGGGTCGGGGGAGTTGCAGATAGCACAGCACCACCAGGTCCACACCGCCTTCGGGTGCGACCCATTCGTCGACTGCGCCCGCTTCCCAGGTGACCTCGACGTCGTGCGACTCGGCGAGGCGGGCCGCCTTGGCCAGGCCTTCGGTGGAGAAGTCGACACCGGTCACCTGCCACCCCTGCTCCGCCAACCACACCGAATTCCGCCCCTCGCCGCAGGCGAGGTCGACCGCCGTCCCGGGGGGGAGCCCCGCGACCTCCGAGACGACGAACTGATTGGGTGCCGCCGTCCACACCAGTTCGGCCACCCGGTAGCGCTCGTCCCACTGATTCCTGTCCATGGGGTCAGTATACCCCTATGGGTACCCACGCCCGATGGTGCCGCCGGCGCAGGTCCGGGGCGGCACCGCCCGGGCGGAACGGTCGTCTGAGGTGGGACGGGTCCGGTGGCGCGACGGGACCTGCGAACCTCCGGGCCGCCGCGAGCGGTGCGCGCCACCGCAGGATCAGTTGATCTTGACCAGGTCGACGATGAAGATCAGCGTGTCGTTCGCCGCGATGCCGGCCCCGGGGGACGAGGCGCCGTAGGCGAGATTCGGGGGGATGATGAGCTCCCGGCGCCCGCCGACCTGCATGCCGACGACGCCCTGGTCCCAACCGGAGATGACCTGACCCTGGCCGAGTGTGAACTGGAACGCCTGGTGCCGGCTCCACGACGAGTCGAAGACCTTGCCGGTCGAGTAGGCCACGCCGACATACTGCACCGAGACCTGGTCCCCCGCCTTGGCGGCCGGACCTGTGCCCACGATCAGGTCCTTCGACTCGAGCTGCGTGGGAGGCGCCCCGGGTGGGACCGTGATCGTGGGCTCGGTCCCGATGGTCCCCGCCGCTGACGGGTCGGAGACGGTCCCGATGACGGCGGGTGCGGTCGTGGTCGTGACGACCGGGGCCGCCGTCGTCGCCGGGCTCGCTGACGAGCTCCCGCAGGCGGCGAGCCCCAGGCCGGATGCAGCCAGAGCGACGAGGGACCAGGTGCGGACACGGGTCATGGGACAGGGTTCCTTTCGGTCGGTTGGGACGTGTCGGACGTGTCGGGCCAGGCCGCTCGCGCGGGGATTCCGATGGCCAGACGGTACTCGCCCCCGTCGTCGGCCGGTGATCGGCACGTCCGCGGGGCGACCACCGGGTAGGACGGGCCGCCGACACACCCCCCTGTCATCATGGGCCGATGCTCCTCGACCGACTCGCGCAGGTCACCGACGACCTCCGTTCCTCGGTTGCCGAGCTCGACCCCGAACGCCTGAGCGGCTCCGATGCCGACCGACTCCTGGAGGCGTTCGCCGAAGTCGAGCGGCTCGCCTCCGCTGGGAAATTGCTCGCGGCACGGCGGGTGGAGTCCTCGAACATCTGGCGCAGATCCGGACACCGATCGGCCGCCGCCCATGTGGCCGAGGCCACCGGCACCGGCATCGGCCCCGCACTCACCGTGTTGGAGACCGCCCGACACCTCGGGTCGCTGCCGGCCACCGACGAGGCTGTCCGCCGGGGACGACTCTCCGAGACCCAGGTGAAGGAGATCGCCGGAGCGGCGATCCTCCTCCCCGAGGCCGAGCAGTCCCTGGTCGACGCCGCCGGCCACCAGCCGCTGAGCGTGTTGAAACTGCGCTGCAAGCGGGTGCGCGCCGCAGGACGGGATCCCCGTGCCTCCTATGAGGCCGTCCGGAGGTCCCGCTACCTCCGCAATTGGGTCGAGGACTCGGGCGCCGTGCGCTTCGACGCCCGACTCACACCCGACGAAGGTGCGCGACTCCTCGCCGCTGTCGAGGCCGAGACGGCACACCTGGCGGCAGGGGCACGGCGGGCCGGTGTGGACGAGCCACGCAGGGCACTTGCCGCAGACGCTCTCGTCGGACTCGCCTGTGGCCGGTTCGGTCGCGGTGCCGATCGGTCCGGCCCCGGCGTGCTCGTCAGCGGGGCCACCACCGGAGCGCATCCCGGTGCGGCCGCCGAGGGATCGCCCCGACCACGCGGTGCGGAAGTACCCTCGTCGGTCGTGCACGTACGGGTGGATCACGCGGCGCTGCTACGCGGCCATGTCGAGGGCGACGAGCTCTGTGAGATTCCGGGTGTGGGTCCGATCCCGGTCGAGGTCGCCCGGCGGCTCGCCGTCGACTCGTTCCTCAACGTCCTGGTGACCGACGGCGTCGACGTGACGACGGTGGCCCGGCCAGGACGCACTATCCCGGCGTCCCTGCGCCGGGCGCTCGAGGAGCGCGACCCCGAGTGCGTCGTACCCGGATGCGACACCGGTCAGCGACTCGAGATCGACCATCTGGTGCCGTTCGCCGACGGAGGCGAGACCAGCCTCGCCAATCTGGCCCGGTTGTGCCACTGGCACCACTATCTGAAGACCCACCACGGCCATCAGCTCCGACGGGAGGACGGCGCCGACAGCGCCTCACCCGGTCGGTGGCGGTGGATCGCGCCCGACGAGCCACCGGTGGTCCCACGCCGCATCCGTCGGTCGGGCTGAGTCCACCCATGATCTCCGGCTCGCGTCGGGGCCTAGGCGCCGCTGTCCGCCCCGTCGTCCGCGGCGTCCGACCGGGAGGAAACGCTCCCGGGCACCGCGGCCCCGTCGCCATGGGCGTGCTCGGCCATCCAGAGCGCCTCGGCCCGCACCGCGAGTTCGCGTAGCGGCCGACCGGTCCGTCGTGCCGCGGTGGCCACATCGTCGTGTTCCGCCTTGCCCCGACCGGCGCCGACCTTCACCCGGATCTCCTGACCGTCGACCACTACCGACCCGACGGATCTGGCCGCGGGCCAGCGCTCGGCCGAGGTCATGCGCACCCCGAGCGATCCCGTCGTCGACCGCAGCACCGCTCGGATCTCGCGCACCCGCGCCGGGTCGCACAGCACCTGGACCACATAGCCCGGTCGACCCTTCTTCATCACCACCGGCGTCACCCATGCGTCGTGCGCCCCCGCCCCGAGGAGGACTGTCACCGCGTGGGCCAGCTGCTCACCGGTGACGTCGTCCACCGTGACCTCGAGCACGGCCACCGGCTGTCCGGCGTCGGCGTCCGGGTCGCCCGGCCCGGTCCCTGACGGTCCGACCCGTCGCCCGAGCACCACCTGCGTGCAGTTGGGAAGCTCGTCGAGTTCACGGGTCCCGGCCCCGAATCCTTGCCCGGCGATCTCCATGGCCGGCATCGGTCCGAATCCGGACGCCAACGCGGCGAGCAGTGCCGCCCCCGTCGGTGTCGTCAGTTCCACCGGCAGGTCTCGCCCCCACGTGGGCACGCCCCGCAGCAGGCCCACGACCGCCGGTGCCGGGTTGGGGAGCATCCCGTGGGCCGCCCGCACCATCCCCGTCCCCGTGGCGACGGCGCTGGCCCGCACCTCGTCGACGCCGAGCACCTCCAGCGCGGCGGCCGTGCCGACCACGTCGACGATCGTGTCGTGCCCACCGACCTCGTGGAAGTGGACCTGGTCGACCGAACGCCGGTGGAGGCCCGCCTCGACCTCGGCGAGTGCGGCGAAGGTCGCCAGCGCGCGCGCCGCCACCCGGGCGGGCAGACGCGCCTCTTCCACCAGACCGACGATGTGGGCATGGGTGCGGACCACGACGTGCTCGTGGACCGTGACGACGGCCCGACTGGCGGCGATACCCCCACGGAGGACCGGCTCCACGTCGAGGGCCCATCCTCCGAACGGGAGTCGCTCGAGCATCTCGACGACCTCCTGGAGGTCGGCTCCCGCGTCGATCAGGCTCCCGAGCGCCATGTCCCCGGCGATGCCGGCGAAGCAGTGGAACCAGGCGACGGTGCGTGCGCCCGGCTTCAGCGGTGCACCGGGCATCCCCGGCCGCGGGCTCACGGGAGCATCCGGGCCACGGCACACGCCGCGCCGAAGCCGTTGTCGATCCCGACGACGGTGATCCCGGCCGCGCACGAGGCGTGCATGGCGAGCAGCGCGGTCACTCCCTCGAGGGCCGCGCCGTACCCCGTACTGGTGGGAACGGCCACCACCGGCGCCGGCGTGATACCGCCCACGAGGCTGGCCAGAGCGCCTTCCATGCCCGCCACCACAACCACGGCGTCGGTCTCGGCCAGCTCGTCCGCCGATGCCAGGAGGCGATGCACGCCGGCGACACCGCAGTCGACCAGCAGCGTGGGCCGGAGCCCGAGGGCCACCAGGGTCGCCTCGCACTCGCGGGCGACCGGCAGGTCGGAGGTGCCGGCGGTGATCACCAGCGTCCTGGCCAGGCGCGGGGATGCGGCGCGCCAGATCACGGTGGACAGGTCGCCGCGGACACGGTCGGCCCCGGTGGCCCGACCGGTCACCACGCGGGTCCCGCCGGGATGGTCGGCGAGGACGAGTGCCGCCTGCTCGTCATCGGCCCGGGTCAGGAGCACCGGTGAGCCGGAGTCGCCCGACAGCAGCTCGCCGACGATGGCCGTGCACTGGTCCGCCGTCTTCCCCTGGCCGTAGACGGCCTCGGGGAGACCCTGGCGCAGGGTCCGGTGATGGTCCACCTTTGCGAATCCCAGGTCGGCGAAGGGCAGGCGACGCAATTGCCGCACCGCGTCGTCGGGGGAGAACGCCCCCGAGCGGACCTCGTCCAGGAGGCGCTGCAGCGCGAGTTCGTCCATGATGTTCACTATCCTGCCTGTCCATGGCCCACGACGCACCTCCGGAGCCGTCGGGCGGTCGGGGTCTCCGGATCGGATTCCTGGGGCCCGAGGGGACCTTCACCGAGGAGGCGCTCCTGTCGGAGCCCGCATACACGGGCGCGGACGTGACCCCGATGCTCTCGCTGGTCGACGTGCTCGAGTCGGTGCGGAACGGCACGGTGGACCTCGGGTTCATCCCCCTCGAGAACGCCATCGAGGGAACGGTCCGCGACATCATCGACAGCCTGGTGTTCGACTTCGACCTGCGTATCCAGCGGGAGGTCGTCCTCGACATCCACCTGCACCTGATGGCGGCGCCCGGTATGGATCTGGGCGACATCGAGCGGGTGGCGTCGATCCCGGTGGCCACGGCCCAGTGCCGGCGGTTCCTCAACGAACGACTCCCCCGGGCCGTGCCGGTGCCGACGAACTCGACGGCCGATGCCGCCCGGCTCATCGGCGCAGGCGACCCGGCGCTGACCGACCGCCCCACCGCGGCCATCGCGCCCAGGTTGGCGGCAAGCCTCTACGGCCTCGAGATCCTGGTCGAGCGGGTCGAGGACCACCCCGACAACCAGACCCGGTTCGTCGCCGTCGCACGCTCCGGCATCCCCGCCCCGACGGGTCACGACCGGACGAGCATCGCCTGCTTCCAGAGCGCCGACCATCCCGGCAGCCTGTACGCCATCCTCGGTCATTTCGCCGCGCGCAACATCAACCTGTCCAAGCTGGAGTCCCGACCGACCAAGCAGGCACTCGGCGACTACTGCTTCATCATCGACTTCGAGGGCCACGTCGCCGATGCCATGGTGGCCGACTGCCTCGCGGACCTCCATGCCGAGTTGGCGGGGGTGAAGTTCCTCGGCTCCTATCCGGCCTCCGGTGCGGCCGGACCGGCGATCCGCGCCGAGGTCGACCAGTCCCGGCGCCGGGCGGCCGCGTGGCTGGACGGACTCGCGGCCGAGATCGCCACCGCCTGATCCCCTGTAGTGGAGGCCGGTGCGGTGGCTGCCGACCGGAGACGGACGCTGCGACACCGCCGGCCGGGCGGCCCGTCAGTCCGTCGGAGGCCCGACGTCCACCGCGGCGGTCAGCGTCCGTCCGACGAGCAGCGCACCCACGAGGGCGGCCAACGGCACGACCGGCGCGATCGAGGACCGCGCCGTCAGCACCGCACCGGCCAGGACGGCACCGGCCAGGGCCGCGGCCAGGACCGTCAGGTCGGGCCACTCGTCGCGTGGGCGGCTACCGCCGGCGAGCGCCATGACCGCACCGGTGAGCGTTCCGGTGAGGTAGGTCGTCGAACGACTGCTTCCCGTCGAGACCCGCATCGTCGCGCTCTGGAGGCCCATCGCACCGGCCGCCAGTGCGATCAGCACCAGCTGCGCCACGACCGAGTGCCGGCTGCGCACGGTCTCCCAGCCGACCGCGAACGCGACCACGAGCGCCAGCTCGACGGCGACCAGTGCGTGGAGCCTCCGCGACCAGCCCGGTGCGACCATCGACCGGCCGGCCGGCGACTGGCCGGCCCGGGTCGCCCGGGTCGCCCGGGTCGCCCGGGTCGC
>JAKAZC010000072.1 GCA_021826655.1 Actinomycetes bacterium
CCGACCCCTCGATGGGCTGGCTGCTCGAGACCATCCCGACGGCGGTGCTGGTCGACCCGGGTGGTGAGCGCCAGGAATGGGAGCTCTACGTGGGGGGTGACGCCTGGCTGGAGCGCCTCCTCCTGCGGCTCGGGCCGGACACCCGGATGGTCGAACCGGTCGAGGACCGGACGGTGGCTCCCGAGGCGGCGGCCCGGATCCTCGCCCGCTACCGGGCGCCCGTCGGTAGCCGGACCCCCGGACCGGAACAACAGGAGAAATCATGAGATGACACGGTAGAAGTTCGAACGCTATCATCTCCCCTCAGTCGCGACGACGACGCCGGAGGGGGCACGGTGCTCAGGATGCAGGTGGTTCGGACAGCGGGCGTGCCCTACTACGTGCGGGACCTGGTGCCGGGCACCGCGGAAGGCACCGGGGTGGCCGGCGAGTCCCTCGGGGTGTGGTCCGGACGGGGCAGCGCGGTCCTCGGCGTGCGGGGCGTGGTCCGGACCGACGACTTCACGTCGGTGTTCGCCGGGCGGGACCCGGTGGGCGAGCGTCCCCTGCGCACGGCTGGGGGTGCACGGGCGGTGGCCGGCGTCGATCTCCTGTTCGGCGCGCCCAAGGCGGTGAGCCTGCTGCACCTCCTCGGTCCGCGGGAGCTGGCCGAGGCCACCGGGGTCGCGCACGAGGCGGCCGTGGCCGATGCCGTCGGTTACCTGGAGCGGGTCGGTCTGGGGGTACGGCGCACCCGGGGCGGGGTGACCCGCCGGCTGCCCGCCACCGGTGCGGTGGCAGCGGGGTTCGTCCACCGGACCAGCCGTGCCCTCGACCCTCACGTCCATACCCACTTCGTGGCGGCGAACATCGCCCAGGGAGTCGACGGCGTGTGGTCCGCGGTCGACACCCGCCGTCTGTTCCTCCACCGGCGCTGCGTCGAGGCCGTCTACGACACGTCGCTCCGGTGGCACCTCACCGAACGGCTCGGTGTGGCGTGGGAGCGGGGTCACGCGGGCCGGTGGGCCGTCGTCGGTGTCGACCCCGTCCTGACCCGTCTCTTCTCGCAGCGGACCGCGTCGATCGACGAGCATGCGCACCGGGCGACCGGCGGTCGCGGCTCAGCTGCTCGCCGCCGGGTCGCCTTCCACGTCGACCGGCCGGACAAGGACGCGGGCCCCACGGTCGAGGACCTGCGCGCCGCATGGCGCCGACGGGCCGCCGACCACGACCTCGATCCGGCGGACCTCGTCCAGGTCGTCGGCCGATCCCGCGCCGTCCCCGGCGAGGCCGCCGTCGACCGGGACGTGCTGTCCGAGCAGTTGGCGGTGCTGGCCAACCGCGGAGCGACGCTCGGCACCCGCGACCTGGTGGCCGCCGTGGCCGAGTCGTCTCCGTACGGGCTGGCTCCCGCGGATCTCGACACGGTCGTCGAGGCGCTTGGACGGGACATCCCGACGGCCGGCCCCCGGTTGCTGGAGGACCGCGGGGAGGGCTTCGGGGTCCAGGACCCACGGCGATGGGCGACCGGGGACGTCGTCCGGGCCTGCAATGGCCCTTCCGACCAACTGGCCGCCGTCCTCAGCGACCCGGCGGGTTCGAGGCAGCGGATGCTCGGAGGGGTGGGGTCCAGGGTCGACGCCCGCGGGCGACCGACGGCGCGGGAACGTGGCGCCGACAGGGGACTCGGTCGCGTGCCGGGGCACGACCGGTCCGGCGTCGGGAGCGGGTCGTCCGCGTCGGATCGCGGACTCCGTCGGTGACGAACGGCCTCGAAGCACCCGGGTCGGATGGGAACGCTCAGCGTTCGAGTCCCGACGAACGGGTCCGTTCGGGGGTGCGCTCCCGGTCGAGCACTCGTCCGGAACCGGTCAACGAGCGCCATGGCTCGGTCGTATGGGCCGGTGCCAACGGCGTCCACGACGCCTGGTTGCGCCGGTCGAAGGTCAGCGCGGCACCGGGGACACCCCGGCTGATCTGGTCGGGCGCCAGACGTCGGCGCCACTGGGTGGAGAGCTGCTCACCGACCTGGGGGCGTCCACCGGTGACCAGGTCGGCGAGCGGTCGGTCCGACAGGGTGCGACCGCGGGACACCGAGCGGGTGACCACCTCGTGATCGCCCGTCAGGACCGACAGCGCGTCGAGCGTGCGGACGTCCCCGATGCCCGGCAGCACCACCGTGGTGCCGAAGAGCGACGGGAATCCGTCCGCCTGTGTCGGCCACCGGTGCCGGGCCTGGGACAGGTCCTGGAAGCACGCCAGGGTGACGACCCCCTGGCCACCACCCTCGCTGATCATCGAGGGGAGGTCGGGAAGCGGCGCGATGTTGGCGAGTTCGTCGAGCGCGAGCACCACCGGGGCGTCCCCCGCTCCCGTGCCGGTCCCCGCGCGCTCGTAGGCGGCACGCCGCACGTCGTCCAGGAATCCGACCACCAGCGGGGCGACGAGCAATTGGTGGTGGGCCGGAGCCGCGATGTAGACGGTGTCGCTCGATCGCACCAGATCGGTCAGGTCCAGGTCCGGGTCGCAGGTTGCGGCCAGCGCTTCCTCGGACCGGAATCCGCCGAGGGCGCCCGACGCGGTCGACCAGATGCCGCTGAGCTCGCGCTCGTCCGTGGTGACGATCCCGTCCAACAGGTCCCGTGCCACGCCGCCGTCCGCTCCCGAGAGGATCTGCTGGGCGGGAAGGGCGCGGTGCCGGTCGACCCAGCTGAGCACGGTGCGCATGTCGGCACCCTCGAGGGCGGCGGCATGGAGCAGCGGGGCGAGGAGTGCCTGTGCCCGCTCGGTCCAGTGGTTCGCTACCGGCGTGGTGACGGATCCGCCCGAGCCGACGACGACGAGGGAGCGCGCGGTGGCCAGTGCCGTGCGCCACGAGGTGCACCCGGGCAGTGGCGACCACCGCAGCCGATGCACTTCGGGACGGTCGGCGACCGACCCGGTGGGGTCGAAGAGGTGGCACGCGCCCACGCGAGAGCGCGCCGGTGCCGTGGCGTCCAACACGTCAGGCTTCGTCGACGTGGTGACGACGGTGCCGTTGGCGCTCAGGACGTTCGGGATGACCAACGACGACGTCTTTCCCGAGCGCGGCGGGCCGAGCACGAGGACCGATTGTTGTGGCTCGGCCTGCCGCCAACCACTCGCGTCATGGCCGAGGTAGATGCCGTTGGCACCGGACGCGCTCGCGTCGCGTGCGTCGCGAATCGCGTCATCGACGTGCTGTGCGCGAGCCCGCGCAGAAAAATTGTTCATCCCGATCCACCTCGTCTTCGTCGTGCATTCGTCGATGTGTGCGAGGCGGATGCCGGTGTCCGCGAGAGGGGGCACGCCGATCGTAGGTCGAAAAACCGCTGTCGCTGAACAGGTTTTTTGCCACCCCGATCGGGCGTGCCGGGCGGAGGCCCGCGCACGCGGCGCGAAGCGTCCACGCCGGGAGCGAAGAGCGAGCGTGCATCCGACGGTCCGCGCGCCCGATGGTCCTTGACCAGCGGACAAAAAGCCATTTGGCTGGTAGTTGGTTACGTATCGCTGAGGAGATGATCGTGAACAGGTCTCAGCTCGTCCAAGCGGTGACCGGGTCGACGCGAGTGACCCGGCGCACCGTGGAAGAAGTGGTCGAGGTTCTGTTCGATTCGATCATCGCCGAGGTTCGATCCGGGCGGAAGGTGACGGTGGTCGGCTTCGGGACATTTACCCCGACCGACCGAGCCCCCCGCGTGGGCCGGAATCCCCGGACTGGTGCAGTGGTACCGATCGCAGCGTCGAGAGGAGTCCGGTTCGCCACCGGTTCGGCGTTCAAATCGGCGTTGACCCTTAAGGAGGGAGCTTCCATGGCAGTGAAGAAGGCAGCAGCCAAGAAGGCGGTCCGAAAGGCACCGGCCAAGAAGACGGCAGCCAAGCGGACCACGGCGAAGAAGGCCGTAGCCAAGAGGACCACTGCGAAGAAGGCGGTGAAGAAGACCACCGCGAAGAAGGCCCCGGCACGCAAGACCGCAGCCAAGAAGACGACGGCTCGCAAGACGACGGCCCGCAAGGCCCCGGCACGCAAGACGACGGCGAAGAAGGCCCCGGCACGCAAGACCGCAGCCAAGAAGACGGCGGCACGCAAGACCACCGCGAAGAAGGCCCCGGCACGCAAGACCGCAGCCAAGAAGACGACGGCCCGCAAGACGACGGCCCGCAAGGCCCCGGCTCGCCGGACCGCCAAGCGGACGGTGCGCAAGACCACCCGGTAGGGCGTTCGGGCGGCCTGCCCGCCTGTGTGCGTCGTTCGACAGGGGCCCCCGGGCCCCTGTCGACGCGCTCGGGCCAGGTCGCAAGGGGCCCGGGTACGACCGGTGGCATCCGCCGGGTCGGTCCGCCGCCGGTCCACACCCGCGTGATTGCCTGCGGGCCATCCCGGGCCATCCCCGGGCGGCACCATCGCGCCGCACGGTGGAACTCTCCGCCGCCGAACGGCCCGCCGCGCGGCGTGGGGGAACGCCGCCCGGACCCGCGATCAGAGTCCGGTCATCAGGTGGAAGGCCTCGCCGGCTGCGGCTCCGGCCAGTGCGCCGTGCTGCGCCAGCTGCCGTCCGATCCGGTCCGCGAACTCCGCCCGACCGTCGGCCAGCTCGGCAGAGTCGGGTCCGGTGCCACCTCCGCCGGCGTCGACCGCACCGACCGGGACGATGCCCATCGTGGTCCGGAGCTGAGTGGCGTGGCACAGGAGCGCGTCGACCTTCGTCCCGGCGAATCCCTCCACCCGCTCGACGTGGTTGGGTTGGTCGGCCTCCCACAGCAGGAGTGCCGACGGCCGGTGGGGTTCGAGGCCGAGGTCGGCGAAGAAGTGCGGATCCCTCGCCGCGACGAGCGCGTCGACGGTGAGAAAGCCGGCGGCCCGGTGGTCGGGATGGAGGCGGTACCGCCGCCACGGGTCGTGCCCGAGCACGACGTCGGGTCGTACCAACCGGATGACCCGGGCCACACCTCGGCGAGTGATGGCGTCGTTGTCGAGCTCGCCGTCCACCCGTCCGAGGCACGTCACCCGGTGCGGGGGGTCGACGGTGCGACCCGGTTCGCCGTCGATGTGGGCCGCCGCCTCCCGGCACTCCTGCATGCGGTCGGCCACCAGCCGTTCGAGGTTCTCGTCCGGATCCCAGCTCCCCTTCGATCCGTCGGTCAGCACGAGATGGTGGATCCGGCAGCCGGACGCCGCCCATTTGGCCAGCGTGGCACCGGCACCGAACTCGATGTCGTCGGGGTGGGCACCGATGGCCAGCGCGGTCGACGGGACGGCCAGGTCGCCCGTGACCGTCGAGAGGTCGGGGAGGTCGCCGACGGGGAGGCCGGACCCCGGTGGGCGGTCGGTGGGCGTGGGCGACCCCACGTGGGTCGTCACGAGTTGGTCGTCCCCCGGGCGGTCACCGGGACCACGTCGGCGGGTACGTCGATGTCCCAGGCGAGATCGGGCACGTCGAGGACGTGCAACGCGAGCCCGAGGCGCTGCGCCTCGGCGCAATGGCGCGCGAAGGAGCCGGGGCCGTAGGAGAACCGGAATCCGGTGTCGGCGGGAAGGGCGATGACGTTCGTGCCGTTGCCGTAGCGGTCGGGTACGAGCGTGATGCCGGGTGCCGTCCCGACGTCGGCCAGCCCACTCGCCCGCGGAAGGTCGGCGTGGGACACGGTGATCTGGGCCACGCCGGCATCCCGCAGTCGGTCGACGCCGGCCTCGACCGCCCCGTTGAGTCCGCGCCCGGGTTCCCAGACCACGAGGGCCCCCCGCTCGCGCGCCCAGTCGGCGACGTCGTTGTCGTCGCACACCACGGCCACGGGAAGTGGATGTGCGGCGTCGAGGACCCGTGCCGCCATGGCCCGGGCCAGCTCGGCCCGCTCCGGTGCCGTCAGTGCGCGGTCCAGACGGCGCTTCGCCTGATCGAACGCCTTGATGGGCACGAGGACGGCCCGTTCCCCCAAGCCGAGGCCCCGGATCGGCTGGTGCTCTCCGGAGTCGGCCACGTCGCCAGTGTAGGCACCGCTCGATACCACTCCCCGGGCGTCCCCCCGCCTAGGGTGGACACGTGCCCGAACGACACCCGAACCCGGCGGAGATGGAGCGGGAGCATACCCGGGTCGAGGCGCTCGCCCGGGTGCGAGCACTGCTCCACGACCTCGGTTGCGGTGACGAGGAGATCGACCGTGCCGTCGAGGACGACGTGCTCGACCTCCTGGTCGTCGACCGGGTGCTCGTCCCCCGGGGGAACCTGATGACCCAGGCCGAGGTTGCGGAGCGCACCGACATCCCCGTCGATGTGGCGAAGCGGTTCTGGCGTGCCCTCGGGTTCCTCGACGTGGGCGAGGACGAGCCGGCGTTCACCGACGTCGACATCGAGGCCGTCCACATCTTCCAGTCGATGGTGGCGATGGGGCTGGTCGACCTCGACACGGCGGTGCAGATGGCACGGATCATCGGGTCGTCGATGGCCCGGATCGCCGAGGCCGAGGCCGCACCCGGCTCGACGCCCATTCTGGTGGGAACCGGCGACAGCATTCTGGATGCCGACCAGTTCGCTCGGCAGGCCGACGCGTCGATCCCGGCCATGGGTCGCCTGCTCGAGTATGTGTGGCGTCGCCACCTGCAGGCGGCGACACGACGGGCGATGCTCCACCGGTCCCGAGGTCCGGACGAGGGCGTCCGACCGGTCATGGCCATCGGATTCGCCGACATGGTCGGGTTCACGATGCTCAGTCAACACCTCGGCGACGACGAGTTGGCCGCGGTGGTGGCCCGCTTCGAGGAGCTGGCACACGACACCGTGGTCGCGCTCGGCGGACGTGTGGTCAAGATGATCGGCGACGAGGTGATGTTCGTCGTGCCGACCGCCACCGGCGCCGCGCAGATCGGGCTGAGTCTGGCGGAGGCCTACGCCGACGACGACCTGCTCTCGGACGTCCGAGTGGCACTCGCCATCGGCCCGGTGCTGGTCAAGGACGGCGACTTCTACGGCCCGGTGGTCAACCTGGCGAGCCGCCTGGTCAATGTGGCCCATCCGGGCACGGTGCTCATCTCCGACGAGTTCCGCGAGGCGCTCGCCACCGAGGGTGCGGCGGACATCGACACCCGACCCCTGCGCACCCGCAATCTGAAGGATCTGGGCCGGGTGCAGATGTGGAAACTCCTGCGGGCCGGAACCGCGCCAGGATCCGACCGTCGCCGGACCATGCGATGGGAGCGGCTGGGTGAGGTCCTGCGCGAGCTCGACGAGCTACGCGAGCGTGGCGAGACCGTGCGACCGGGAGGTACCGGCGCGACGGACGGGACCGGCGCGACTGACGGGACCGGCGCGTCCGTCGGTTCCGGACCGGACGGATCAGGCGTCGAGCCGGGCGGTGGCGATGCCGTGGGCCCGCAGGGCGAAGGTACCCTCGAACGGGGCGACCGGTCGACCACGTAGGTCCACCAGCCAACCGGCCCGTCCGGGCAACCGGACGGTCGTGTCGACCGCGGTGGGATTGAACACCCGCACCTCGAGCGCGCCCGCCTGCCGCCGCACCGAGGACACCCGGGCGCTTTCGACCGTCAGCTCGGCTCCTCGCTCCGGTCGGCCGCCGCCGCCGCCGAACGACCCGGTCACCTGGAGAGGGACGAGCACGTCGTCGGCGAGGTCGAACGGATCCACGTCGGTCACGCAGAGCGCGTACCGGACGTCCACCGGCCCGAGCATCTGGGGACCGTCGAGCGGGTCCATCGGACCGGCCGGCAAGGGGCGCAGCATCATCCCGAGCCGGGAGAGCATCCCGGTGGCCCGGAGCAACGTGAGCGCCAGTGACGAGGCGACCGGTCCGGAGCCGTCCCCGGCCTCGACCACGTCGACGAGCTCGTACTCCAGCAGGCCCTCGTGCACGACGGTCAGGCCGCCCGCCGCCACGAACCGGCGCGACGGGAAGGTCGGCAGCCCGAACTCCTCGTCGCGTCCCTCGGCGGTGAGGCCGCGTTCGACGACCGTGAAGGCACACTCGGCACGCGACGTGGTCGCGGGTGAGGGTAGGGGAAGGTGGACCCGCAGCCGGTGGTCGCGGCAGGGGTTGGTGAACCGGGTCCGCACGCGGACCATCGGCTCGTCGGCGCGGAGCTCGAGCGTGGTGGTGACGCTGACGCCGTGCGAACCGGTGCGTACATGGCGGGCGGCGTCCACGTGGTCGGGCCACCCATAGGTGGTGGTGATGTCGACGGTGGCACGTATCGGTCCGCGGTCGCCGGCGACCACGACCACCGACGTCGGGGTGTCGACGATCGTGTCCTGTCGGGGCGGCGAGTAGTTGTAGGTGTCACCCAGATCTCCACCGTCCACCAAGCGCCCGAAACCGGGCACGCCGTCGAGGGCGAACGTGCCGGTGGTCGGGTCGACCTCCACCCGAAGGATGCCGTTGACCAGGACGGGGCCCGTGGCCGCGTCGCCCTCGATCCGGACCGGGTGCGCGACCGGCTCCGGGGTGAACCGGGACCACCCGAACCCGGGCACCGGCGCCTGGTGGGCCAGCAGGCGGCGCACCGGTGGTTGGTCGATCACCAGGTGCACCTCGGTGTCGGGGGCGGCGGTGAGCCGGGTGTACAGCTCCCGCTTCACCTCCTCGACCGGGACGCCCTCGCGCGGCTCGGGCCCGATGACCAGGGACACTTCGAGCCCGTTCTCGTCCTCGACCAGGGCCACGTCGGTCACATAGCTCTGGTCGTCGATCCGGGAGCCCTGGAGCAGGCCCAACATGTTGCGCACGGTCTCGCCGTCGAGGGTGACGGTCCCGGGCGTCCCGCTGCGCTCGGACAACACCTGGACATGGGGTCCGGGGTCACCGACCGCCGGAACGACCACTTCGACCAGGCCGCCGCGGTCGTGGGCCGAGGGGTTGACGATCACCGGTCCCGGCAGGGCCATGGAGTGGCCGACGGCGTCGAGCGCCTGCTCGGTCAGACCCTCGCCCACGTGGCGTGCCTCGGCGTAGCGGTGGAGCACGGCGTCGACGACGTCGTCGGCCGAGCAGGCGCAGATCGAGTCGTGGGCGGAGTTGCGGATCACGAGCGTCCACGCCAGGTCGAGGAACGCCGCGGGCCAGCGGTCGGCGGGCAGGAAGAGGGCCGACAGGGGCTCGGCCAGCTGCTCGAGCGACCGCTCGGCCCGCGCCGCCGCCTGCTTGACGTCCACCCGGTTGGAGGCCACACCCATCAGCACGTTCGACCGGAACCCGGACCGCAGCTCCCCCCGCCATTCGACGAGTCCCTCGGTCGAGGTCGAGTCGAGGTAGTCCTCCAGCGAGGTGATGGCGAGGTCGAACCCGTCCTCGAGCGCGTTGGACTCGGCCACCACCCGGCCCAGCCAGGGCTGGGGGCGGAGGTGGTCCGATCCGTTCATCAGCAGCATCGGCTGCCCGGGTCGCAGGAACGAGTCGAACTCGTCCTCCATGGCGGCGAGGCGTCGCACCAGCTGCTTGGCGTCCCCGGGCAGGGCGGCGCCGTTCCCGTAGCCGGCGACCAGGTACTCGGCCCGGACACTCGAACCGTCGGGGGCCGACCACAGAAAGGCCGTGGCGTCGACCGCGGACGGGACGCCTCGCCACACCACGGCGTGCGCGAGCCCCGCCTGGTCGAGGAGTTGGGGCATCTGGGCGACATGACCGAACATGTCGGGCAGGTAGCCGACCTCCATGACGCCCCCGAAGGCGCTGCCGCGGAGGATCCCCTTCTGCAGGTTGCGCACGATGGTCTCGCCGGACACCAGGAACTCGTCCATGAGGATGTACCACGGTCCGACCGTCAGGCGACCGGCGGCGGCCAGCGCCCGGATCCGCATCTCGTTCTCGGGCCGGACCTCGAGGTAGTCGTCGACGACGGCGAGTTGGCCGTCCAGGAGGAAGTGGCGGTACGAGCTGTCAGATTCCATGAGGTCCAGCAGTTCGTCTACGAGGCGGACGAGTTTGAGCCGGTAGGTCTGGAACGGGTCGTACCACTCCCGGTCCCAGTGGGTGTGGGGGACGATGGCGACACAACGTCGATCACCTGCGCCCCGGTTGTCGGGTCCGTCGACCCGCGGTGACGACGGGACGGTCAAGGCTCGAGGTTCCCGTACTCCGCCTCGTACGAGCGGAGCTCGGCGACAAGCCGCTCGGCGTCGGCCGTCGTCCGGTCGTTCCCCCGTCCGACCGCCTCCGCGTAGAGGGACGCGCCGAGGTCGTGGAGGAGACCGTCCGCCTTGTGCTTGGCGGTCGCCTGGTCCAGCTTCTCCTGGCCGGCCTTGGTGGCCTCGCTGGCCTTGGCCAGGCCGATCTCGGCCTGGGCCTTGACCTTGTCCATGAATCCCATGACGCCTCCT
>JAKAZC010000073.1 GCA_021826655.1 Actinomycetes bacterium
AAGGAAGCTCTCCAAGTCCGTTCGCTGGCCGGCGCCCTGGGCGGAACCGGGCAGTTCGCCGAGTTCGACGCCCGCCTGATCCGCTCCGACAAGGAGGACGCCCCCGTCAACGTGGAGGCCACCGCCCAGTTGCGGATCACGGTGAAGGACGGGGACGCCGAGCGGGTGGGGCGCCGCTTTTCGGGTGCGGCCACCGAGCTGGCACTCGCCGGCTACCCAGGACTGCACCTCACCGCCCCGCCCGGGGCGGCCGTCGCCTACGGGGTCTACTGGCCGGCACTGGTGCCGGCCGAGCTGGTCGTCCCGTCGGTGGTCCGGGCCGACGGGACCCGGGTCGACGTGCCCCACCACGGGCACCGGGCCGGGCCCCGACCGATGGTCGTCGACTCCGGTAGGGACGCGTCGCTCTCGCCCGGGGTTCCCGAGGCCCCCGACGCGGTGCCGACGCCGCAGCGGATGGGACCGGAGACCGAACCCACCGTGCGCCTGCCCCTGGGCACCCTGATCGGGGCGCGGTCGGGCGACAAGGGCGGCAACGCCAACGTCGGTCTGTGGGCCCGCACCGACCAGGCCTGGGACTGGTTGGACGCCGAGCTCACCCTCGACCGCTTCCGGGCCCTGCTGCCCGAGGCCGCGGGCCTCGCCGTGGAGCGCCACGCATTCGCCAACCTGCGCGCCCTCAACTTCGTCGTGGTGGGCCTGCTGGGTGAGGGGGTGGCATCCTCCACCCGACCCGACCCCCAGGCCAAGGGCCTGGGTGAGTACCTGCGGAGCCGGTGGGTGGAGATCCCGGCCCGCCTGGTCGCCCCCGGGTCGTAGTCTGGGCCCCGACCGGTCAGCACCTGGAGGACCCCCATGGACTTCGCCCCATCCGACGAGCTGCAGATGCTGCGCCAGGCGGTCGGCTCGATCGCCGCCAAGTTCGGCCACGGGTACTACGTCGACAAGGCCCACGCCGACCAGCGCACCGACGAGCTGTGGAGCGCGGTGGCCGAGCAGGGCTTCCTCGGCGTCAACGTCCCCGAGGAGTACGGCGGCGGCGGGGGGGGGATCACCGAGCTGGCCGCCGTGGCCGAGGAGCTGGCGGCGGCCGGGTGCCCACTGCTGGTCATCGTGGTGTCGCCGGCCATCTGCGCCACCATCATCGCCAAGTTCGGCACCGAGGCGCAGAAGCAGCGGTGGCTGCCCCGCTTCGCCACCGGGGAGCTCAAGATGGCCTTCGCCATCACCGAGCCCGACGCCGGGTCGAACTCCCACAACCTCGGCCTCACCGCCACCAAGGACGGCGACGTCTACCGGCTGAACGGACAGAAGTACTACATCTCCGGGGTGGACGAGTGCGAGGCAATCCTCGTGGTCACCAAGACGGGCGTCGACCCCGACACCGGGCGAGGGCGACTGTCCCTGTTCGTGGTCGACGTCGACACCCCCGGCCTCGTCGCACAGGTGCTGCCCGTCGAGATCACCGCGCCGGAGAAGCAGTTCACCCTGTTCTTCGACGATGTCCAGGTGGGGGCCGACCGGCTGGTCGGCGAGGAGGGCGAAGGCCTGCGGCAGGTCTTCTACGGGCTCAACCCCGAGCGCATCCTGTCGGCGGCCACGGCCAACGGCATCGGCCGCTACGCGCTGGACCGGGCCGCCGAGTACGCGGCGGGCCGCGAGGTGTGGGGCACCCCGATCGCCCGGCACCAGGGCATCGCCCACCCGCTGGCCAAGGCCAAGATCGAGGTCGAGCTGGCCCGCACGATGACCGACAAGGCCGCCTGGTACTGCGACCACGACGGGGACTCGCACCTCGCCGGCGAGACCGCCAACATGGCCAAGTACGCGGCGGCCGAGGCCACCCTGGGCGCGCTCGACCAGTCCATCCAGACCCACGGGGGCAACGGCATGTCCACCGAATACGGGATCGCCGACCTGTGGGGCATGGCCCGGCTGCTACGGATCGCTCCGGTCAGCCGCGAGATGATCCTCAACTACGTGGCCCAGCACTCGCTCGGGATGCCGCGCTCGTACTGATCACGTCCGACCGGTAGCCGGAAGGCGCCGCGCCACCACCGGACCGCCGAGGTCCGCTCCCCTCAAGTCGCCGCCCGGGCCCGTCGATAGGGCCGTGTAGGTGGAATTACGCCTAGGAACGTCCGTTCCCCTGGCCGTACTCTGCCGAAAGAGCGACATGTCCACCTCCCCACACCGACACCGCAGTCCGGACCCGGGCCGGAACCACCGGCTGACCCCGGCGACCGGGTCGGGCCGCGCCCGCGTCACCCGTCGGGTCGTGCGCCTGCGCGCCGACGACGGCGTGACCCTGGTCGAGGTCCTGGTGGCCTCCGTCATCCTGCTCGTGACCATGATCCCCATGGGCATGCTGCTGACCAGCGCGTCGTCCGCCGCCGTCAACACCCGACAGCGTCAGGCGGCCCTCCAGCTCGCCGACTCGTGGGTCGAGATCCTGGCCAACTCCCAGCCACCCACGCGCAGCGACGGGTCCGTCCACACCTACGACCCGCATACGCCCGTGGCCCCACCGGGAACCGTGGCCCCGCCCTCGACCCTGGCCGGAACCACCTACACCGTCTCCGCGGACTACATCGAGACCCTGGTGAACGCGAACGGACAGTCGGACTTCTGTTCCGCCGGCCAGCCGCCGGATCCGAGCCATCCGGGGGTGATCCAGCTCGAGGTCACCGTGTCGTGGGGGCCGGCCCCCCAGCACTCGCTCCTGCTCACCACCGACATCAACTATCCGAAGCCCGGCCTGCAGACCGAGGGGTTCCTGGCCGTCAGCCTCACCAACGGCGGCGGGCCCGACGTGCTCGGCAACCCGGCGCTCGTCCGGCTCCAGGCGATCCCGGTCACGATCACCCAGGTGTCCGGCACCCCGGCCCTCGTGCCGAGTTCGTTCACCGCCTTTGCCGACAAGAACGGCTGCATCTTCGTCCAGGTGCCGCCGGGCAACTACACGGTGTCGGATTCGCAGCCCACGGCCGGGACCCCCTCCACCTTCGCCGGATACACGGGCACACCGCCGTTCGTCACCACGACGGGGGCGACGTCCCAGCAGAAGTTGAACCAGACCGTGACGGTGGCCTCCGAACAGACGGTCCAGCTCGACGCCTTCGACGAGGGGATCACCGGCACGGTCACCTACGGGGGCGCGTCGGCGGTCGACGCCAGCGTGCAGTGCCCGGCGGCGGCCGGGCTCATCTGCGTCAGCACCGGCAGTGGACCCACCGGGGCGGTGGCCACCTGGGGCGACGCCGGGTCGACCTGGTCGTCGACCAACCTGGCGGCCGGCACCCATGTCAACCAGGTGGCCTGCACCACCGCCAGCCCGGCCACGTGCGTGGGCGTGGGTTACGGACCCGGGGGAGCGCTCATCATGTCCACGCCGTCGGACCTCTCCTCGGTCACCAGCGACACCGTGCCCGCCGGGGTCACCGACCTCACCCAGGTGGTGTGCCCGTCCGACCGGGCGTGCTGGGCGCTGGGCACCTCGACCACCGGCCCGGTCCTGCTGGCCGGCGAAGTCAGCACCTCGGGCGACGTATGGAGCAGGATCAACCCACCGGGGATCACCTTCACCGCGCTCGACTCGATCGCCTGCCCGACCGCCGACACCTGTGAATTGGCCTATGCCGGACCCGGTGCCACCCCGGGCGTGCTCCGACTCGACGGCGATCCCGCTGCGCTGGGGGGCAACCCGGCGTGGATGCCGACGATCACCTCCGACGTCCTGCCCTCCGTGGTGACCGGACTCGGGGCCGTCGCCTGCCCCTCGGACGGCACGTGCCTGGCCATCGCCACCGGAGACACGGCCGGCCCGACCGACCCGACGGTGATCGCGGCGCCGATCGCCGGCTCGGGTCCCAGCACGTGGGCCAGCGAGTCGTCCTTCCCGACCGGCGCCACCACGCTCACCGGGATGACCTGCACCTCCGTCGCCTGCCTCGCCATCGGAAGCGTCACCGGCAGCTCCGTGGTCTCGCCCGCGGTGTGGGCCGACGACCTGACCTCGTCCTCGGACAGTTGGTCGCAGGTCAACACCCTCCCCAACTCGGTGACGGGCGTGACCTCGGTCGCCTGCGGGGCGCCGGCCTCGGGCGACGCGGCCGACTGCGTCGTCGGCGCGATCACCCCGAGCCTCACCTCGACCGGACAGCTCCTCGAGGGCTCCCTGACCAACGGCAGCTGGGCGTGGAACTTCGTCAGCCAACCCGCCGGAGTCGTCGTCCAGTACGTCGTGGGGGTCGCCTGCCCGCCCATCACGTCCTCGACCGACACGTGCGCCGCCACCGCAGCCACCGCCAGCGGCCCCATCGTCCTGACCTCGGGCACCGGTCCGTCGGGTGGGTGGACCACCTCGACACCTGCCGTCCTTGCCGGTGGCATCGTGACCGGCATCCCGCTCGAAACAGCGCCGTCGGGCACCTCGAGCTGGACGACGCAGGTGGCGGCCGGTCAGCCGTCCAACACCTCCCTCCTGCCCAACGTGCTCTATCCCCAGGCCGGTGGGTACACCCTTGTTGCGGGCGACTGTCCCATCGAGGCGACGAGTTCGCCGACGACCACCAGCGCGTCGAACACCACGCTCGACGCGCCGCCCGGCGGCGTCGCCTCCGCCACCGTGCCACTCGGACTCCTCCCCCTGCAGTTGGTCGACTCGACCGGAGCTCCGGTCGGCGGTGCGACCGTCACCCTGACCACGCCCGCCTGCCCCGTGGGCTCCGACGCGTACAACCTGCCGGTGACCGACGCCGCCGGCATGACCGCGACCTCGATCCCCTATGGCACGTACACCTACACGGTGACCCTCGGCGGCTCGGCCACGGCACACACCTCGACCGAGATCACCGTCGGGTCCGACTCGATCCAGGTGACCACCGGTCCCACGGGCAGCGCCACGACGACGTCCACGTTCCTGCCCGGCACCGTCCAGGTGTCGGCATGAGGCCCGAGCCCATCGACCGGGCACGCGGCGACGACGGCATGTCCCTGATGGAGCTCCTGGTGACCTCGACCATCCTGGTCGTCCTGCTCGGCCTGGTGATGGTCTCGATGACACTCATCAACACCATCAGCGGGAGCGTGACCTCCCAGTACCAGGAGTTCGGCCAGGCGCTGCCGGCGCTCGCGCCGTTCCACAGCACGCTGGCCGCCGAGGTCGAGCCGGGTCCGACCGACACCGGCACGGGCTTGCCGGTGCCCCCGTTCGCTGCGATCGGAAACTTCTCGATGACCTTCTACACCAATACCGGGACCGCCTACGGCAACACCGTCTCGTGCCCCACCGGACAGACCTGCACCTCGGGAGGCACGACCGCCGGCCCGGCCAAGGTGGTGGCCCAGGAGCTCGACGGCAGCGGGCAGCCCGCCACCTCGTGCAGCGCCGCCAGGCCGTGCAGCCTCCAGCTCCGCCTCTACCTGCCGGTCGTCGGCGCGATCTCGCCGGGCGTGTCGACCTGCCCGGGCGTGGGGACCGGGCCTTCGTGCCAGTGGTCCCCGACCTACCGGCTGCTCGCCAACGTGCTCGATGTGGTCAACGACCCGTCCACGGTGGACGGCTCGGGCGCACCGACCCAGCCGCTCTTCAGCTACACCGTCTACGACCCGCTTCTCAACAACGCCATCGCGCTCACCAGTGCCGAGGTGCAGAACCAGACGATGACCGGGCTCAGAGCGCTCGGCTACCTGAACGACACCCAGCCGCTCGCCGCCTGTGACGCCCCGAACGATTCGGGCCCCTACCCCGACCCCGTCGCCATCTCGTGCCCGGGCGACGGCATCCAGAGTGTCGCCATCCACCTCCTGGTGGCCAAGCCCGGAACCAACGCCAACACCGTCGTCGAGAACGTCCTGGTCGTCTACCGGTACGCCCAGAGCCCGGGTGCGGCCACCGCTCCCTACCAGTACACGACGAGCGTGGGATGAGGCCGATGTCGACCGACGCCGCCGTCCCGAACAGGCGTGACACGCACCTGGTGCGACGTGCGCTCGGGTCGCGTGCGCACCGACGTGATCTCTCCGACCTCGGACAGACCGCCATCGTCGCCGTGCTGGCCGTCAGCCTCATCGTCGGGATCATCGGTGCCACACTGGTCGCCGCCGTCGTGCAGTCGGCGCCGCTCCAGCAGACCGTCGCCGTCGCCGTCTACGCCCGTCGCGCCCTCCAGGCCGGCGAGAACGCCTACCTCACCGCCGTCAACGCCAATCCCAGCCTGGCCCAGTGCAACATGAACAAGAACACCACGGGTACCTGCGGTGGGATCGCCTACGGACAGTGGCAACTGGTGAGCGGTACGGACACGACCAGCAGCGACGCCGAGTACTACACCTTCGGGAACCCGCAGCCGACCTTCGACCCGACGACCCACGCGCTGACCACCCTGACCGTCCAGGTGGCCGGCGCCGCCCACGACCAGGCCTTGGCCAACCACTACTTCTTCAACACCGAGACCTTGAACCTCACCGCAACCAACGGGTTCCTGACGAACGTCTGGTGGTCGAACTTCGAGTCCTTCGACTCGACCGGCAACTACTCCACCTGCAACTACAACTGGAAGCTGAGCTACGACATCAACAATGCCGGCGTCGGCTGTGAGCCGGTTCCCTTCGGCCCGAGTGACTACCTGTTCGGCCCGGTGTACACCAATGACTCCCTCTTCGTCGCCGGTGACGGCACCGAGGCCAACTCTCCGTCGTTCGGAAATCCGGCGCCCACGCCCGTGGTCCCCTCCGACGTGCACACCGCCGACCCCAACTGCCAGTTCGTCGACAACAACTACGGCATGAGCGGCATCCCCGGGGGTACGACCGCCGCCGCCAACTGCGCCCCGGCTACGGGCGACGTCTACCTCTACGCCAATTCCACGAACACCACGAACCCGCTTCCGGTGAGCACGTACGCACAGAAGGTCGAGCCACCGCCACAGAGCAACGCGCAGCTCGGGTTGATCGCCGCCCAGAACGGCTGCCTCTACTCCGGCCCCACCCAGATCTCCCTGTCCACCGATGCCCACGGCGTCGGCCAGATGACCGTGGTCAGCCCCGACACGACCGAGGCCAGTCCCACCTCGGACACCAACAACGCACCCGGCAATTCCAACGCCTGCCCGAACAACGGGACGGCGCCCCTGCCGTCCAACGGGGTCGTCTACGTCGAAGGGGCGACGAGCGCCCAGACGGTCCTGGGTGCCAACCCGCTCGACGACCTGGTGGACGACACGGTCACCAACCTGACCGCCAACCCGTCGCCTTCGGCCAACAATCCGGTGACGTTGACGGCCACGGTCACCTCGGCCACCGACAAGATCCCGACGAACGCCACCGTCACCTTCAACCAGACCACCAAGTACCGGACCTGGTGGGGAGGCACCCGGACGAGCACCAACCCGATCAGCAGCTGTACCAACCTGTCCACCTGGTCGGCACCCGTCCAGGTCGGCGGGTACTGGGAGGCCACCGTCACCTGCTCGACCACCGAGGCGGGCAACGGGACCGGGGCGTTCTCCGCCAAGTACACCGGCGGCACCTCCACCACGTCATCGCAGGGCAACCTGGGGCACACCAACACATTGAATCCGTCGTCGTCCTACGGCCCCGACTCGCAGACCAGCGCCGGCGGCTGCTCGGGCTGCTACTTCGGCGAGAGGACCCCCGACGCCGAGGGTGACGCATTCGTGAACGGCAACCTGTCCGGCCAACTCACCATCGGCACCGCCAACAACGTCGTCGTCGACGGCAACCTCACCTACGCCGACTGCTCGGGTCGGTGGACGACGGGCCAGAGCGGGGCGGCGGACTTCTGTCCGTACAACTCCGGAGGCACCAACGACTCACTGGGTCTCATCGCCAACCAGTTTGTCGAGGTCGGCCATCCGGTCTCGAAGTCGAGCGGTTTGACCCTCCCCGCCTGTGGTGGCACCCCCGGCGCACTGTGCGATCCTTCCACCGGAGGCGGCGGCCTGACCATCGACGCCGCCATCCTGGCCCTGACCGAGTCGTTCGTGGTCAACAATTACAAACACGGGAACTTCGAGGGCCCCCTCGACGTCTACGGCTCGATCCAGCAGTTCGCCCGTGGACCCGTCGCCACCTTCAACCAATTCAACTTTGCGCTGGCATCCGGCTACAACAAGCACTACACGTGGGACCCGCTGCTCGACTACGTGTCGCCTCCCAGCTACCTGGTGCCGTCCACGGCGCCGTGGACCCTCGCCGCCATCAACGCCAACGGCGGCGAGCGGGGCACCGGGGTGTGCCCGCCCCTGACCGGTGTCTACGACGGGACCACGTCCCCGCCCGCGTTCACCCAGTCCTGCTCCAACCCGACCGGCGGGCTGCCCGGCTACCCGGCCCTCACCGCACCCGATCCGCCGACCGACGTCTACGCCACCGCGAGCGCCGGCGGCGTCGCCACCGTCAACTGGACCGACCCGTCGGACAACGGCTCGCCCATCCTCCACTACGACGTGCAGACCAACCCGTCCTGCGCGGCCTGCTCGGGGCTCGATGTGACCGGGGCCACGGCCACCTCGGCGCCGATCAGCGGCCTGAGCCCCGGGACGAACTACGTCTTCACCGTCACCGCCACCAACGCCTACGGCACCAGTGACCCGTCGGCCCCGTCGGCCTCGGTCAGCGGGCCCAACGTTCCCTACGCGCCCACACAGGTGGCGGCCACCGGCAACGCCAACGAGACCGTCAACGTGAGCTGGACCGACCCGGCATCCCTGGGCGGTCCCATCACCGGCTACACCGTGACGCCCTCGCCGGCCTGCCCGGCGTGCACCGGCCTGACGTCGTCGAGCGCGAGCGCCACCTCCACCACGGTGAGCGGACTGACCGTAGGTGGCACCTACACCTTCACCGTCAGCGCCACCAACGCCATCGGGACCGGACCGCAGTCGGCGCCGTCGAACGCGGTCCAGGTCCCGACCATCCCGGGTGCGCCCGTCAGCGTGAGCGGGACCTCGTTCGCCAACCTGCAGTCCGTGGTGTCCTGGTCACCCCCGACCTCGACCGGCGGGCTGCCGATCACCGGGTACCGGGTGACCGCGTCACCCGGGGGTGCGTTCTGCACCACCAGCGGGGTGACGACGTGTGCGGTCAGCGGGCTGACCGACGGCACGGCGTACACGTTCACTGTGACGGCCACCAACGCCCTGGGCACCGGCCCGGCCTCGGCCCCGTCGGCACCAGCCACTCCCTCGGCGACCCCGGGGGCGCCGACCATCGGCGGGGCCACCGCGGGCAACGGCTCGGCCTCGGTGACCTTCACCCCACCGGCGGCCAACGGCGGGGCACCCGTGACGGGTTACACCGCGACCTCCTCACCGGGGGGGATCACCGGCTCGTGTGCCGCCTCGCCCTGCACGGTGACCGGCCTCGCCAACGGCACCTCGTACACCTTCCGGGTGACCGCCACCAACGGCGCCGGCGCCGGCACGCCCTCGGGCACATCCAATGCGGTCACCCCGACCGGGCCCCCGGGGACGCCGACCAACGTGGCGGCCACGTCGGACGCCGACGCGCAGTCCGTGGTCACGTGGACGGCACCGGCGTCCAACGGCGGCTCGGCCATCACCGGCTACACCGTGACCTCCAGCGGTGGACAGACGTGCACGACGCCCAACGGCACGACCACCACCTGCACGGTGACCGGGCTCACCAACGGCACGGCCTACACCTTCACGGTGACCGCCACCAACGGCCTCGGCAACGGGTCCCCGTCCGCGTCGGCGACCGCGACGCCGGCCACCGTCCCCGGCGCACCGACCGCGGTGCACGCGGTCGGTGGGTACCAGCAGGCCGCCGTGTCGTGGACGGCCCCGACGACGGGCGGTCTGCCCATCACCTCCTACACGGTGACGTCGGCGCCGGGCGGCCGGACGTGCTCCAGCGCCGCCACCTCGTGCACGGTGACCGGGCTCACCAACGGCACGGCCTTCACCTTCACGGTGACCGCCACCACCGCCGTCGGTACCGGCCAGCCGTCGCTCGCCTCGAACTCGGTGACCCCGACCGACACGGTTCCCGGCGCGCCGGCGAACGTGTCCGCCACCTCCTTCGCCAGCACCCAGTCCGCCGTCACCTGGACCGCGGCAGCCCCGAACGGCTCCACCGTCACCACGTACACCGTGACGTCCAGCGGTGGGCAGACCTGCACCACGCCCACCGGCACCACCACCACATGTACCGTGACCGGGCTCACCAACGGCACGGCCTACACGTTCACAGTGACCGCCACCAACGGCCTCGGCACCGGTCCGTCGTCGACCCCGTCCGC
>JAKAZC010000074.1 GCA_021826655.1 Actinomycetes bacterium
GCCTCGCCGCCCGCACCCGGTTCGGCTCGCCCGGGATCGGGAGCGCGGAGTCGGTCCTGTGGGACGAGCGGGGTCGCATCGGCCGTGCCTCGCAGTCCCTGGTGGTGGAGATGTCCCGGTGACGTCCGATCCGGTGACCTCCGATCCCCGAAGGTTCGACGGGTTCGACGGATTCCCCGACGGGACGCCCACCGTCGCCGACCTCCTCCTGGCCCGTGCCCACGACACGGGCACGGCCGTGGCGTCGGGCGACGACCGGTGGACGTGGGCCGAGACGGTGGCGGGCGGTGCGGCACGGGCCGGCCTGCTGGCGTCGTTCGGTGACCTCGGACCGCCCCACGTCGGCGTCCTGCTCGGCAACGAGCCGGAGTACCTGTTCTGGCTGGCGGCCGCCGCACTGTCCGGGGCGGTGGTCGTCGGGATCAACCCCACACGGCGAGGCGAGGCCCTGGCCGGTGACATCCGGCGCACCGACTGCCGGGTGCTGGTCACCGACGCCGCAGGCGCGGCCCTGCTCCGGGGGTTGGACACCGGGGTCCCCGACGACCGGATGCTGCGGGTCGACGACCCGGACTACGCCCACCGGGTGGCGACCCACGCCGTGCGGTCCGCCGTCGACGTGGTGGCGGCGGCGGTGCCCGCGCCCGGCGACCTCTTCCTCCTGCTCTTCACCTCGGGCACCACCGGCACCCCCAAGGCGGTGCGGTGCACCCAGGGTCGCCTGGCCTCGATCGCCCTGCGCTCGGCCGAGGCCTACGGGTTCGGGCGGGCCGACGTCGCCTACTGCACCATGCCGCTCTTCCACGGCAACGCGCTGATGGTGCTGTGGGGCCCGAGCGTGGTGGTGGGGGCGACGGTGGCGCTCGCCCGTCGGTTCAGCGCCTCGGGGTTCCTACCCGACGTCCGACGGTACGGGGCGACGACCTTCACCTACGTCGGCAAGGCGCTCGCCTACGTGCTGGACACCCCGGCGCTCCCGGACGACGCCGACTGCACCCTGCGCCGTGGGTTCGGTACCGAGGCGTCGGTGGCCGATCACGCCGCATTCGAGCGACGGTTCGGATGCGTGCTCACGGAGGGGTACGGCTCGAGCGAGGGCGGCGTGGCCATCAGCCGGGTCGCCGGCACGCCGGTCGGGTCACTGGGAGCACCGGCCGAGGACGTCACCGTGCTGGACCCGGCGACGCTCGAGGAGTGCCCCCCGGCCGAGTTCGACGGCACCGGAGCGCTGGTCAACGCCGGACTGGCGATCGGTGAGATCGTCAACCGCTCGGGGAGCGGTCGGTTCGAGGGCTACTACCGGGACCCGGAGGCGACGGCCCAGCGGATCCGGAACGGCTGGTACTGGACCGGTGACCTGGCCTACCAGGACGCGGACGGGTTCTTCTACTTCGCCGGTCGGGGCGGAGACTGGCTGCGCGTCGACTCCGAGAACCTGGCTGCCGGACCGGTGGAGCGCGTGCTCGTCCGCTACGCCGACGCGGCCACCGTCGCCGTCTACCCGGTGCCCGACCCGCGCTCGGGCGACCAGGTGATGGCCGCGATCGAGCTGTTGCCCGGCCGTGCCTTCGATGCCGGCGGGTTCGCCCGTTTCCTCGACGCGCAGGGCGACCTGGGCACCAAGTGGGCGCCCGCCTTCGTCCGGCTGGCCGGGACGCTGCCGCAGACCGCCAGCGGCAAGGTGACCAAGGGACCGCTGCGGGCGGAGGGCTGGTGGGCGTGCGCCGACCCGGTCTACCGACGGGCGGCGGGCCCCGGCGGCGGACACGCCTTCACCCCGCTCACCCCTCCGGACGCCGACGCGCTGCTCGACGAGTTCCGGTGCCACGGCCGGATCGGCCTGGTCGGTGGATGACGGCGGACGACGCCGACGCAGCAGGCGGACCGGGGTTCCTGGACCGTCTCGACGCCTTCCAGCAGCGCCACAGGACCACCGCGGTCGTGGGCGCCACCGTGGCCAAGTACCGGGACGACCGGGCCGGCCTCCTCGCCAACCTGCTCGCCTACGCGGCGTTCCTGGCCGTCTTCCCCCTCCTGCTGGTCCTCCTGACCCTGGCCGAGGTGCTCCTCTTCGGGCACAAGGCCGTGCAGACCGAGGTGGTGGACGCGGCGCTCCGCCAGTTCCCCGACGTCGGCAACGAGCTGCGGGCCAACATCACCGGTCTCTCCGGCCGGAACACGGTGCTCCTGATCGTGCTCGTCCTGTGGCTCGTCTACGGCTGCCTGCGGCTCAGCCGGAGCGCCCAGGTGCTGATGGCCACCGTCTGGGGCGTCGAGCGCGAGCAGCTCCCCCGCTTCGACCGGTGGCTGCCCCGGGCGCTCGGGTTCCTCGTCGTGCTCGGGGTGGGATTCGTGGCGGGGGGCGCGCTCGCCGGCGTGGGGAGCTTCGGGGGACTCGGCCCGGCCTCCGCCCTCGTCGGGCTGCTCGGCTCGCTGGGCGTGAACATCGCCATGTTCTGGGCCGGGTTCGCTCTGATCGTGTCGGTGCCCGGGGAGCGACGGACCCTGTGGCTGGGTGCGGTGGTCGCCGGCGTGGGGTGGACCTCGCTGCAGTTCGCCGACGCCCAGCTGGTGACCCATGAGCTCCGCCACTACCGCACCTTGTACGGGACGTTCGCCACGTTCCTCGTGCTATTGTGGTGGATCGGCATCGGCACGGTGATCACGGCCTTCGCCGCCGAGCTCGACGCGGTGCTCGAGCGCCGGCTGTGGCCGAGGTCGTTCCGCGCCCCGGTCCGTCCTCCCCCGGCCGGCAACCGGCCCCGCGGCGCTCAGTCGGCCAGCACGGGGGCCGGAGCGATGTCGGCCCCGGTCGTGGGGCCGTCCCATCCGGTGTCGGCCGAACGGGGCGGCGGGATGACGAGCCCGAGCAGCCCACCGGCCAGGACCACCACGGAGGCGATCAGGAAGCCACGCGCGTAGCCGGCGGTCATGGCCGCCGCGAGGGCCTGCGACGATCCGGTGGGGTGGCCGGTGTGCGGGCCGTGCAGTAGGACCGAGGCCGTGCGCGAGGCGGCGACGGTGGTGAGTGCGGCCAGCCCGACCGAGGCACCGATCTGCCGGCTGCAGTTGACCAGCCCCGACGCCAGCCCCGCGTCCTCGCGGGGCACGCCCCCGGTGGCCAACAGGGCGATCGGGGTGAAGGCCAGACCCATGCCGAACGTGGCCAGGATTCCCCCGCCGCACGCGCCCGACCAGTAGCTGTCGCCGGCCTGGATGAACGAGAGCCAGAAGAGGCCGGCGGAGCCGAGGAGCGCACCGATCATCAGCACGTTGCGTGGTCCCAGCTTCGGCGCCAGCCGACCGGACAGGGTGGCGCCGACGGCGATCGCCAGCGTCTGGGGCAGGAACGTGAGCCCGGTGACGACCGGGCTGTAGCCCAGAACCTGTTGCAGGTACAGAGACAGGAAGAACCACATGGCGAACATGCCGACCCCGAAGCAGAACATCACCAGGTTGGCCCCGGTGACGGAGCGGACCCGGAACAGGCGGAGCGGTACCAGCGGGTGGGACGCGGCGCGTGCCTCGACGGCGACGAAGGCGAGCAGCAACAGTGCGGCAGCGCCCAGGACCACCAGGGTGGAGGTGGCCGTCCACGACACGACGTCGGTATGGGAGATGGCGTAGACGAGGAGGAAGAGCGCACCGGTGATGGTGGCCGCACCGGCCAGATCGAGACGGCGGCGCGGGCCGTCGGCACGCGACTCGTGCAGGCGGATCCGGGCCACCGCGAACAGTGCGATCCCGATCGGCACGTTGACGAAGAGGATCCACCGCCACGACAGGTACTGGGTGAGGATCCCGCCGAACAGAGCGCCAGCGGCCCCGCCGCCGGCCGCCACCGCGCTCCACACGCCGAACGCCCGGGCCCGGGCCCGCTGGTCGGTGAAGGTCACGGTCAGGATGGTCAGGGTGGCCGGGGACAGGATGGCGGCGCCGACGCCCTGGAGCGACCGGGCGGCGATGAGGGTCGTCTGGTTGGTGGCGAATCCGCCGAGCAGGCTCGCCGCGGTGAACAGGCCGAGCCCCACCAGGAAGATCCGACGCCGCCCGAACAGGTCGGCCAGGCGGCCGCCCAGGAGCAGCAGGCCGCCGAACGTCAGGGCGTAGGCGGTCACGACCCACTGGAGGTCGACGGCCCGGAAGTGGAGACTCCGCTGGATGGCCGGAAGGGCCACGTTGACGATCGAGATGTCGAGCACGACCATGAACTGGGCCAGGCAGACCACGACCAGGATGACGTCGTCCGACGAGCGCTCCCGGTCGACGGGGGTCGCCTGGGGCGCGTCGGCGGACAGGGGGAAGGACTCGGGCACGACACCAGCGTAGGCGGGCCGGGACGCCCTCCGGACGCCATCCGGACGACCTCCGGACGACCGTCGACGGTGCCGGACGGACGCCATCGGTGCCGGGTGGTCCCTCAGCGCGCCAGGCGCTCGATCAGACGGGTCCGGGCGGCGGGCCATTCGGTGGCCAGGATGGAGAACACAGCCGAGTCCCGGACGGCCCCGTCGGCGGCCGGCCGGTCGGCGCGCAGGATCCCGTCGAGGGTGCAGCCGATGCGGACGATGGCGGCCCGCGACCGGGCGTTGCGGGCGTCGGTCTGCAGCCGGACGGCGCGGGCACCCCAGACGGTGAAGGCGTGCTCCAGCATCAGGAGCTTGGCCTCGGTGTTGACCGGTGTCCGCTGGACCGCCGGGTCCAGCCAGGTGTGGCCGATGGACGCCCGGTCGACCGTGCCCGCAGGGGGAACGGGCGCGGCCTCCGGCGAGATGCCCGCCCAGTCCCAGGGTTCGAGCTCGTAGAACCGGGTGGACCCCACGACCCGGCCCAGGGCGAGGGACACGGTGGCGAAGGGGACCTGGTCCCCGCGGCGGGCATGCCGTGTGGCGCGGTCCACGTAGCCGACCATCGAGGCCCGGTCGTCGGGGACCGCGGTGTACGTGAACGACGAACGGTCGGCGGAGGCCGCGGCCAGCAGGCCGTCGACGTGGTGGACCGACAGCGGCTCCAGGCGGACATGAGTGCCCTCGAGTGTGAGTGGTGCGCGCATCCGAGCCAGTCTGGCCGATGTCCCCGGTCCCGCGTGCGGTGCCGTCGCCCGCGCCGTGCCCCCGTAGTATCTGGTCCGCACCCCGCTCGGGCGGTGCGTCCCCGTCACGGGTGCGCCGCGTCACCCGGGTCCTCCGGTGCCCCACGACCACCACCTGCCAGCGAAGGAAGCGCCCCGTGTTCCGCCCGGTCCCAGCCGAAGCCGATTTCACCGCCCTCGAGGACGAGGAGCTGGCGAGGTGGAGCGCGCACCGCGTCTTCGAGCGGTCGGTGGAATTGCGGGCCGGTGCCGAACCCTGGGTCTTCTACGAGGGTCCACCGACGGCCAACGGTCGACCCGGGCTCCACCATGTGTGGGCCCGCGTCTACAAGGACCTGTTCTGCCGGTACCGGACCATGCGCGGGTACGCCGTGCCGCGCAAGGCGGGCTGGGACACCCACGGGCTCCCGGTCGAGGTCGAGGTGGAGAAGCAGCTGGGCATCACCGCCAAGCGCCAGATCGAGGAGGAGGTGGGGATCGCCGAGTTCACCCGCCTCTGCAAGGAGTCGGTCCGAAACTACGTCGGGGAGTGGAAGACCCTCACCGAACGCATCGGCTACTGGATCGACATCGACGACGCCTACTGGACCTTCGCCCCGGACTATGTCGAGTCGGTGTGGGCCAACCTGAAGGACCTGTGGGACCAGGCACTGCTGTACGAGGACATCAAGGTCGTCCCCTACTGCCCACGGTGCGGCACGGCCCTGAGCAGCCACGAGCTCGGACAGCCCGACGTCTACCGCGAGGTCCAGGACGAGTCGGCCTACGTGCGGTTCCCACTCACCGACGAGGGAGACGCCGCCGCCGGGCTGCGGGCCGTGCTCGGGCGGGACTCGCTCGAGGGCCTGGCGCTGGTCGCATGGACCACCACGCCGTGGACCCTGCTGTCCAACACCGGGGCGGCCGTCGGAACCGGGCTCGAGTACGCGGTGGTGGGGGACGCCGTGGTGGCGACCACCCTGGTGGAACGGGTGTTCGGCGAGGGCGCGACCCCCGACGTCGTGGTGGCCGGGAGTGCGCTCGTCGGCCTTCGCTACCGACGCCCCTTCGACGACCTGGACACCGCCCCCGCCGACGCCGGGCGCATGGGCTGGCGGGTGGTGGGTGGTGCGTTCGTCGAGGCCGACGAGGGGACGGGCATCGTCCACCTCGCCCCCGCCTTCGGCGAGGTCGACCGTCTGGTGGGCCGGCTCGAGGACCTGCCCACGCTCAACCCGGTCGGCCCCGACGGCCGGTTCACCGACGCGGTGGCCTGGCTCGAGGGCCGCCCGGTCCGGGAGACCAACGGCGAGGTCAACGACCGCCTGGAGGCGGCCGGGCTGCTGGTCCGCCGCCAGGCGTACGTCCACCCCTATCCCCACTGCTGGAGGTGCGGCACGCCGCTCATCTACTGGGGCAAGCCGAGCTGGTACGTCCGCACCTCCGACCGGAAGTCCGACCTGGTGGAGCAGAACCAGACCATCGGTTGGCACCCCGAGCACATCCGCGACGGTCGCATGGGTGAGTGGCTGGCCAACAACGTCGACTGGGCCCTCTCCCGTGACCGGTTCTGGGGGACGCCGCTGCCGGTGTGGCGGTGTGCCGAGGGGCACACCCGCTGCGTCGGCTCACTGGCCGAGCTGTCCGAACTGGCCGGCCGCGACGTCTCCGGTGTCGACCCCCACCGGCCGGCCATCGACGAGGTGACCTTCCCCTGCCCGGACTGCGTGATCCCCGACGACGTCCGGGCCGGGCACGGGCCGGCGGAGGCGTGGACCGGTGGCGACGCCTCCACGATGAACCGGGTCGAGCCGGTCATCGACGCCTGGTTCGACTCGGGCTCGATGCCGACGGGCCAGTGGGGGTACCCGGGGGCCGCGGGATCCGACCGCGAATTCGTGTACCCGGCCGACTTCATCTGCGAGGCCATCGACCAGACCCGGGGCTGGTTCTACTCGCTGCTGGCCGTGAACACGCTCGTCCGGGGGACCGCCCCGTACCGCAACGTGCTGTGCCTTGGCCACATCGTCGACGCCGACGGTCGCAAGATGTCCAAGAGCGTGGGCAACGTGATCGACCCGTGGGAGATCCTCACCACCCGCGGGGCGGACCCGTTGCGGTGGTGGATGTTCTCGCAGGGGTCGCCGTGGACGCCCACCCGGGTCAGCTTCGAGGCGATCGACGCCTCGATGCGCGACGCCCTCCTGACACTGTGGAACACGTGGTCGTTCTTCACGACCTACGCCGACCTCAACGGGTTCGACCCGGGCGACCCTGCGATCCCGCTGCCGGCGGACCGCTCGACGCTGGACCGGTGGATGCTCTCCCGGCTGCAGGGCACCGTCGCCCTCGTCACCGCGGCCCTCGACGGCTACGAGCCGTTTCCGGCGGCGACCGCCATCGCCGAACTCATCGACGACACCTCCAACTGGTACGTGCGTCGCAGCCGACGGCGGTTCTGGCGGACCGATCCCGGCGCCGACCCGGCCGACTCCCTCGGTGCCCAGGCGACGCTGCACGACGTGCTGGTCACCCTGGCCCGGCTCCTGGCCCCGATGACCCCGTTCCTGGCCGACCGGATGTGGCGCGACCTGACCGGGGCGCACGAGTCCGATTCGGTCCACCTGGCCGATTGGCCCGGGTCCGATGGCGCGGTGGTCGACGCCGACCTCGAGTCCGGCATGGCCCTCGCCCGACGGCTGTCCTCCCTCGGCCGCGCGGCCCGGTCGGAGGCCGGGGTGAAGGTCCGCCAGCCCTTGGCCCGCGCCCTCGTCTACCTGCCCCCGGGCAGCCCGACGCCGCCCCGCGGAGTGGTCGAGGACGAGCTGAACGTGGACCGGGTGGAGACCACCGACGAGCTGGACGACGTACTCGCCTACGAGCTGGTTCCGAACTTCAAGCTCCTGGGTCCCCGCATGGGAAAGCGGGTCCAGGACCTGCGGGCCGCCATGGCCTCGGTCGACGGGGCCACGGCCGCCGCCGACCTCGCGGCCGGCCGACCGGTGGTCGTCGAGTTGCCTGACGGGCCCCTCGAGCTGGCTGCCGAGGAGGTGGAACTCCGGGTGCGGGCCCAGCCCGGGTTCGCCGTGTCGCGTGACGGCGCCGAGGTGCTCGCCCTCGACCTCGCCCTCGACGACGACCTGCGGCGGCGCGGGCTGGCCCGCGAGGTGACCCGCAACGTGCAGGACCTCCGCAAGGAGTCCGGCCTGGAGGTGTCCGACACCATCGTGCTCCACGTGGTCGGGCTCGACGACCTGGAACCGATGTTCGAGGGGATCGGGCGCGAGGTGCTGGCTGTCGCCATCGTGACGGAGTCGCCGGCTGACGGGGGTGACGGGACGGTCGTCGAATTGGACGACGGAGGCACGGTCCGGACCGCCACGATCTGGGTGCGCAGCGCGTGAGCCGGGGCGAGCCCTGCGTCTTGGCCGTCGACCTCGGGACCGGTGGCCCCAAGGTGGCCGTGGTGGCCGAGTCGGGGCGGATCGTCGCGCACGCCGCCGAGCCGGTCCCGCTCCACCTGCTGGACGGTGGGGGCGCCGAGCAGGATCCGGACGACTGGTGGTCGGCGATCCGGGACGCGGCCCGGCGGGCGGTGGCCGAGGCCGGACCGGTCGATCTGGTCGGGGTCGGGTGCACCGCGCAGTGGTCGGGCACCGTGGCCGTCGACGCGTCGGGGACCGCCCTGATGCGGGCCGTGATCTGGATGGACTCGCGTGGCAACGCCGCCATCCGCCGGGTGGCCGGGGGTTCGGTCAACGTCCTCGGCTACGACCCCCGCAAGCTGATGCGGTGGGTCCAGGTGACCGGTGGCGCCCCCGGGTTGTCGGGCAAGGATCCGGTCGCCCACATCCTCTTCATCCGTCAGGCCTTCCCCGACGTGTACGCCCGCACGGCGACATTCCTCGAGCCGGTCGACTACCTCAACCTGCGCCTGACCGGCCGGGTCTCGGCCTCGTACGACTCGATCGCTGCCCACTGGGTGACCGACAACCGCCGGATCGACGCCGTCGACTACGACGCCAAACTGCTCGAGTGGACGGGCCTCGACCGCGGCCGACTACCCGACCTCGTCCCGCCCGGGTCGCTGATCGGTGAGGTGACGGACGCGGCGGCGGCCGACCTCGGGATCCCCGCCGGACTGCCCGTCGTCACCGGGTCCGGGGACGTGCACTCCGCGGTGTTCGGGTCGGGAGCGGTGGCCGACTACCAGGCGCACCTCTACATCGGCACCTCCTCGTGGATCTCGGGCCACGTTCCCTTCAAGAAGACGGCACCCACCTCCAACGTGGCGTCCATCCCGGCAGCGCTGGCCGGCCGCTACCTGATCGCCGACGAGCACGAGACGGCAGGTGCCTGTCTGACGTTCATCCGGGACAACCTGGGCCTCGCCCCGGACTTCGCGGCGATGCAGGCCATGGTGGAGCGGGTGCCCGCCGGTAGTGGCCGAGTGCTCTTCACCCCGTGGTTGAACGGCGAGCGTTCCCCGGTCGACGACCATACGGTGCGGGGCGGATTCCACAACCTGTCACTGTCGACCACCCGCGACCAGATGGTCCGCTCGGTGTTCGAGGGCGTGGCCCTCAACTCGCGGTGGCTGCTCGAGGCGGTCGAGCGGTTCGCCGGTCGGCGGCTCGACTCACTGGCCTTCGTGGGCGGCGGGGCCAACTCGGATGCGTGGTCCCAGATCCACGCCGACGTGCTGGGCCGCGAGGTGCGCCAGGTGGCCGAGCCGGTACTGGCCAACGTGCGCGGCGCCGGTCTGCTGGCACTCCTCGCCCTCGGACGGATCACGTCGGGCGACGTGCCCGGCATGGTGGCCGTACGGCGGACCTACGAGCCGGATCCGGGCCACGCGGACGAGTATCAGCTGCTCTTCGACGAGTTCGTGACGATGTACAAGCAGACCAAGGGCATCTTCAGGCGGCTCAACCGGTTCTGATCCACCCTCGCGTCGTCCGGGAGGTGGGAGGGACTCCGATCGTGTCCGCTGTTGGCCGCCACGCTGGATGACCACGAAGACGACACGTTGCATGAGCACGAGTTCATGAACGTGCTGTCGCCGTGGTCGTCATTTGAGATGGCGTGAGGTTTAGGTAGGCGCCGGTTTGATCTTTGCTATTCGGCAGTCACCTCG
>JAKAZC010000075.1 GCA_021826655.1 Actinomycetes bacterium
GAGGTTGAGCATGTTCGCCTCCTTGCGCCAATTCGCGATGGATGCCTGAAATGTAGTGGTCGGGACCGCTGAGGACGAGCACGCCGATGGATCGCGAGAAGTCGAGGACGGAACGCATCGGCGTTCTTGTTCGGTCTGACGGCGAGGGACCAGAATGCCCCGCACACGACAGCACGAGCAACGGCCGCCACGACACCGCTTCTTGAGATCACTCCGACGCGCCTCCACTCTCTGCGATCGTGCACTCACGTAGAACTTCCGGATTCACGTGAGCGGTCAGGGTGACAGCATGAACCTTGCCCCTGCTGGTCTCGACCGGGGGATCACCGAGCCACCCCGGAGGTCGTTCGACCTTGCGCAATCATGACGGAATCACAGAATTGCCGCTGACAGCGCGACGTCCACCCGAGACAGCGGTTCGTGTCAGCGAACGACGCACCCTTTCCGTCGTCACCGCTCCCCTGGCGTGTGGTCGGAGCGGTGAGCGCTCTCGCTCCGGGAATCGATTCCGCCGCTTCGGTCACTGCGACAGTCACCGTTGGATCGAATCCGGTTGCGGCGGCGGTGTACTCGACCGGGACGCTCGACTTCGTGACGAACAACGGGTCGGGCGCGGCGTCGGTCATCGACTCCGGCGCCACCCCTGGCACACCCGGTGCGCCGAGCGCGGTGGCGGGCAACACCAACGCATCCGTGCCGGTGGCGGCCCCGACCACCGGTGGCACCCCTGTCACCTACCCCGTCGTCGGTCTCTGCGCCACCCCGTCGGGCGTCGGCCACGCCATCATCGATACCGCGGGGACACCCACACGCTACGGCACCTGACCCCTCCCGCCGGGTCGACCGACGGCCGGCCGCCGCCGGGACCCACCGGGTTGGCGACGGACACCGGGTCGGGCGGTCGCGGCGCTCGACGTCCTCCCAGACGACAAGCAACGATGCCGTGGTCGACCGCGAGCACTATCCGGCGGACAGCGCCACGACCTGCGGGTCCGTCCCCCGACCTCGAGCGCGTGCGCATCGTTCCTGAGTACCGCGGGCAAGAGTTGACGGGGCGATACCTCGATTCTTGGAAGATCACGCTCGCGCACGTGGAACGACTCGGGTCGTTCTGGAAACGGTCATCGATCCGCCGGCCGGGGTAACGCTCCATCGTGCGGCCAGGTACGGGGAGATCCCGACGTTCGGCCCCTATGCCGAGTCCGAGGGCAGCTCCTGCTTCGGCAGGATCGTAGGGTGGGTCCATGGAGTTCAGTCGCGAACTTCGGTCCTCCGTGTTGTCCGGTGACATTACGGTCTCGTTCCGGCTCTGGCAGCGTCCCCAGGTGAAGGCGGGCGGTCGGTACCGTGTCGGCGAAGGTCAGATCGAGGTCGAGTCGATCGAAGTCATCCCCTTCGCCTTCATCGATGACGACGACATCCGCCGAGCGGGCGAAGCAGATCGGGAGTCTTTGCGACGACGGGCCGCCCATGCCGGGCCGATCGACGATGGAACGGTCCTGTATCGGATCGCGTTCCATGTCGTCAGATAGCCGGCTGCGTGCGTCACTCCCATCGTCATGGGATGGCTCAGCGAGTTCCCCGGATGCGACGATGGGTCCGTGGAGTTGATCAATGCGGTGGCGAACCTCGTTCGGGCCCAGGGGCTGGAGGTAGGCGTGCCGGTCAACCTCCGTTCCACGAACAACGTCGTCGCATGGATGTGTCCGGGCCCCGTCGTAGCCAAGATCGCTCGGGACTTCGATGCTTCGGCCCGGGAACTCAGATCGGCGGCGTTTCTGGCCGCGGTTGGTGCCCCCGTGGTCTCTCCGATCGAGATCGGAATCGTCCAGCCGGTCAACGTGGAGGGACGGTGGGTCACGTTCTGGCACTACGTGGCCGACGGACGGACAGCGACCGCCGCCCAGGTAGCAGTCTCCCTCTACGAGCTGCACGCCGGGTTGGCGAAGAGTCCCGACCGCACCACGTTCCCTCCATGCCGGGGCCGCCTGGAGTCGGCCGTGGATCTACTCGACGATGGCGAGCTTCCCGATGGACTTGCCAGGGCCGACCGCTCCCTCCTGCGTCGGGCCCTCCTCGATGGCATCGCCGCTCTGACCTCGCCGGGCGACTCCCCTCGTGTGCTCCACGGCTCCCCGCATCGATTCAACATCCTCGTCATGGGCGGACGCGCGGTGTTCATCGACTTCGAGACGGTGGAGCTGGGCCCCCTCGAATGGGATCTGGCCCACCTCGACGAAACGGTGGCCGACCTCTATCCGGCCGAGCTCGACGAGGAACTCCTGCGGAGGTGCCGCCTCGCACTCAGTGCAGCCACTTCGACGTGGTGCTGGGAAGGTATCGACCGGGGGGCTGACATGCGGAGCCACGCTCAGCACCACCTGGAGACCGTCCGTCGGATACTCACTTGAGTTCCCGCGCGGAAGGGGCTCGAAGGCGCCATCCCCCAAGGTCGTGCGGGACGTAGCGGTGCGGACGCAGGACGGACGGGACGCGCTCTGGGTCGCTGACGACAGCGAGGGAGCTGGTCCGAGAACGAGTCACCCGCATGCTCGTCGAGCACGGGAATCCCAGCCACGATGATCGTCCCCCTGCGAACGATCGACCTGTCGCCGGACAGCGCGTGTGTCGCGCGGCAGCACGCCGGGGACGCGCGCACTCACGTCGACGGCACTCCCCGGGAGATGAACCTCATCACCTGGTCCGGTCTGTGGCCGGGCCAGAATGCGTGCATCGCCCACGTTCCCCCCGCCAGCTCCAGGTCGGACAACGGGACGCCCGGACGGGACGCCAACGCCACGTCGAACCCTTCGAGCGAACCCCTCAGTTGACGGATCCGTTCAACGATCTGACCCACCTGTGCCATGTCCACTTCGATGGGGTAGATGCCGTCGTAGGCCGCCGCCCGCTCGATCGGGCGGGCGCTCACCCCTTTGCAGCCGAACCAGATCGGGATCCTCGGGCTCTGGACCGGTCCTGGTCCGATCTGGACATTCTCGACCTTGACTCTGCCCGAGCTGTTCACCATGTCACCCGCCCACAGCGCAGTCAGCGCCGCAACTCCCTGGTCGAGGATCTCTGCCCGGTCGCCCGATCGAGTGGGATCGCCGAAGGCGGAGAACTCACGTCCACCGTCTCCACCGAGACCGAGTCCCAGCGTGAGGCGTCCTGCACTCAGTCGATCCAACGTCACCGTCTCCCTGGCGAGTTTGATGATGCGTCGACGGGCGATGGGCGTGACCATCGTGCCCAGTCGGATCGACTCGGTGGTGGTCGCGATGGCGGCGAGCACGATCCAGGGATCCGAGATCTCCCACGGATCCGGAAGCGGGCTCAGCACATGATCCCAGACGAACAGCCCGTCCCAGCCGTGTTCCTCAGCGGCCCGACCGATCTCGACCGCGGTCACAGGATCTGCCAGGGGACCGAACAGCGGGAGATTGATGGCGTGACGCACCGCTGAAGACTATCGACAGCCTGCCCCCGACCACCGGTGACGTGTCGCAGCCTCTCGAGGTCCGGTACCGACCCTGGTGGGTTCGCGTGGCACCCCTGCGGGCCCGCCACCCAGCACGCGCTCCCCGCTCCGGTACAAGGTTGCACACGCCGCCGCTTCGGACTCTGCAGCGGGCAGGCGAGGCCGCAAGCCGGGTCCTGCACCCTGGCCGCGACCTGGTGCACCAGATTGCCGCGTGATCAGGCGGCGGCGCGGTGGTTGTTCCGGCGGCGGGTCGAGTTGCGGCGGCGTCCACGGGGTCGCACCGATGTGTCATACGGCCGCCCGGTGGCTCCGGGGCTCTCGTGCAGAGCGCACCACTCGGTGCTGTTGTAGCGGGACAGGCGCACCTGGCACGACGCCTCCTGGCAGACCCGGTCGGTGCCGTACGACGGCGGCGCCACCGCGCCCGTCAGCCCCTCCGCCAGCATCGAACCGTCCTCGACCGCTCGCCGTTCCACCATCGCTCCGCTCTCCTTGCTCGCACGCCGACGACGTGTTCGGGTGCGTCCCTTCGACGCAGGCTCCCCCATGGGTTCCCACTCCTGCGGGATGCATCGGCAGGAGTTCCGAAGAACTGAAATGCGGACAGGGACCACGGAAGGGGGCGGGGACGACTCATTGGTATCGTCGGACCATGGACGTCGACGGCACACGGCGGACGGACGTCGCCGGGAGCAACCCGGCTCCCGCGGACCGGCCGGGGCAGCGGGGGACCGTGACCGAACGGGCTCCCGATGGTGGCGTCCCGTGGTGGCAGGAGGCCGTCTTCTACCAGATCTACCCCCGTTCGTTCGCCGACTCGGACGGCGACGGGGTGGGCGACCTGGCCGGCATCCGCGAGCACCTGGCTGACCTCGCGTGGCTGGGCGTCGACGCCCTCTGGATCTCCCCGTTCTTCCGTTCGCCCATGGCCGACTTCGGCTACGACGTCAGTGACTACTGCGACGTCGACCCCCTCTTCGGCGATCTGGACGGGTTCGACCGCCTGGTGGCCGACGCCCACGCCCTGGGGATGCGGGTGGTCATCGACTGGGTGCCGAACCACACCTCGGACCAGCACCCGTGGTTCGTCGACGCCCGCGCCTCGAAGGACAGCCCCCGGCGGGACTGGTACGTGTGGCGCGACCCGTCATCCGGCGGCGCACCACCGAACAACTGGGTGGCGGCCTTCGACCGGACCGCTCCGGCCTGGACCTTCGACGAGGCCACCGGTCAGTGGTACCTGCACCTGTTCGAGGAAGCCCAGCCGGATCTCAACTGGGACGAGCCCGGCGTCGTGGCCGCCATGCACGACACGCTTCGTTTCTGGTTGGACCGGGGGGTCGACGGCTTCCGGGCCGATGTGATCCACGGGATCGGCAAGGACCCGCTCCTCCCGGACGACCCGCCCGGCGTGGCCGGAATCCCCCACTGCGCTCTCAACGACGTGCCGGTGACCCACGAACGGCTGCGGGCCATCCGGTCACTCCTCGACGGCTACCCCGGGGAACGGATAATGGTGGGCGAGGTCTTCCTGATGTCCACCGATGCGGTGGCCACCTACTACGGCCACGATGACGAGCTGCACCTGGCGTTCAATTTTCCGCCGCTGTTCGCCCCCTGGTCGGCCGACCGGTGGCGGCGCTGCATCGAGGACACCCGGACCGCACTCGACCCACGGGAGGCGTGGCCCACGTGGGTCCTGTCCAACCACGACAACCCGCGGCACAGGACCCGCTACGACCGTGCGGCCGCACGGGCCGGGGAGGACGGCGCCACCGCCGCCCGACGTAGCGAGGCCCGGGCCCGGGCCGCCGCTGTCCTTCTCCTGACCCTACGGGGTACACCGTTCGTGTACCAGGGTGACGAGCTCGGTCTGACCGACGCCGTGATCCCCGACCACCGCGTGGTCGACCCCGGCGGGCGGGACGGCTGCCGGGCACCGGTCCCGTGGGACGCCACGCCCGACCACGGCTGGCCGACGCGACCGGGCGTCGTCCCGTGGCTCCCGATGGCGCCGGAGGCGGATCAGCGGAACTGGGCGTCCCAGCTCGCCGACCCCTCGTCGATGCTCCACCTGTACCGGCGAGCGATCACCGTCCGCCACGCCACCCCCGCACTGACACGGGGCTCCTTCGGGTCGGTCGACGTGCCCGACGGGGTGCTCGGCTTCCGCCGGACCCACGGGGACGACACCGTCGACGTGCTGGTGAACTTCAACGGCGTCACGGTCGACCTCGCGGACCCGGGGTCGGTCGGGACGGAGGTGGTGCTGGCATCCGACGGACCGGCATCTTCGGGCGGGTTCCCCGGCACGCTCGGTCCGGACCAGGCGGTTGTGATCCGCCGCTGACCCAGCGGTCTCGACGACGGGTGCGGTGCCACCGGTCGGGACCGGCGGCACCGGGGCCCGAAGGCCTACAGCCAGGACTCCTGCCAGAAGTCGACCGAGCCGAAGTCGCCGAGCGACATCGTGTGGTCGTTGTCGTGCCCGCTCTGGCGGATGCAGCAGACGAGCGTCCCGATCCACGGCCCACGGTCGATGCAGTGGACGGCGCCGCAGCGCTGCCACTGACGCTGTTCCGGCAGCGCCAGGTCGTCGAGATCGAATTCGTCGTCGTGCCAGTCGCGGAGTGCACGCTGCGTGTTGTGTTCGATGGTCACGGTTGGTTCTGCCCCTTGGTCGGTACTCGTCCGGTGGACCCGGTGGTCCCTTCTCGTGCTGGTGCCCGGTCCGCTCGCCGGTCTCTCCAATTCTCGGAACACGACGCGCGCACCTGTAGCCGGAACTCCGAACTGCAACCGAGCGCGGCCGCCTCGCGTGGGACGACGACGCAGTCGACCGCACTTCCCGTGCCGTCGTGCCGTTCCACTGCGGTCCGTACCGGTGCGACCACCGTTCGTGTTAGGCGGTACGGCATCCGAATTCTGCAGTTCGAACTGAACTCCCTGGTCAGGTGGGATGACTCCGGTTGAGATCACCGATCCGATGTTCAATTTCCTTACAGGAGCGCTTCATGTCACTCCATGCCCGCCGATAGGGTGTGGAGATGCCGAATGCAGGGACGACCGGGGTGGAGGACATCGTGCGGCGCAACATCGCCGCGCTGCGGGCCAAGTCCGGGCTGACCCAGCAGGGACTGGCCGACGAGATGCTCGTCCGCGGTGTCGGTTGGACACGGGAGACTGTCGCGCAGGTCGAGACCACCAACCGCCGCATCGGCCTGACCGAGGCGATCGCCGTCGCCGCCTGTCTCGACGTGCCACTGGCCCGGCTCACCTCGACCGGCGCCGGTTCGGTGGTCGTGGGCGACGGCCGATGGACGTCGGCCTACCTGGCGGCGGCCATCGCCGGCACCGCCGGCGACGTGTTCCCACCCGAGAGCTACGGCGCGCCGATCTACGGCTCAGTCGCCGACACCACGTCCGACTGGAACGACCCGCAACCGCGATCGTCCCCATCCGGGACATCGCCCCTCGAGCTCGAGCGTCGTCGTCGATCGCGTGAACGTGGGCCCATCGACCCGTCTGCCGCCGCCAGCGCGCCAGATGCGCGCCTGCCCGTCGATCCGTCCGATGCTCCGCAGCGGGCGGCCGAGCGCATCGAGCGTCGCCTGCGGCTCCGGGTGACCGCCGGCGACGTGGACAGCACGGCCCAGCACCTCTACTCGCGGAGCCTCGAGTCCGAGCGCGAGCGTCGGGTGAACGACCGGCACATGCTCACCGGGGGCTCGCTGCCGACCATCCGCGGGCACGTGTCACGTGACCTCGACCGGGAGATCGCCCACGAGATGGAGAAGCGGTCCGAACCGGTGGAGCGGTCGGTACCGGTGGAGCGGTCGGTACCTCCGGAACCGGCGCAGCGGCCCGCCCCGCCTCCTGGGAACACCGGTCCGGTGACCGCCGACGAGGCGGCGTGGGAGGCCACCCGGCTCAATATCATCCTGGCGAACAAGGGCTACGGCGACAGCGACGTGACCCGGTGGTGGAACTTCACCCGCCACCGTGAGCTCGGTGACCAGACCATCGCCGAGGCCTGGCGGGACGGTCGGTACACCGCGGTCAGCCGACTCATCCAGTCACTGCCCGACAAGAACGACATCGACCGGGAGCACCCCGGGACCTGACCGACAACCCGGGCCGACTCCCGGTCGTCGGACGGGCAGACTGGTCGGATCCGGCCCGACGCGGGCCCGACCCGGACGCCGCCGACCACCAGGGGACCCCATGGACCGCCAACGCCTGACCGCACTGCTCGAGGCCGAGCGCGCCGCCTACGTCGCCCGGAACCCCGGCTCCCGGGCGCAGTTCGCCGGGGCCCGGCACCTGCTGACCGGCGTGCCGATGACATGGATGACCAACTGGGCGGGGCGCTTCCCACTCGCACTGGCCGGTGCCAGGGGTGCACGGGTGACCGATGTCGACGGCCACACCTACGTCGACCTCGCACTGGGTGACACCGCGGCGATGGCCGGTCACTCACCCGCCCCGGTCGTCGACGCGGTTCGCCACCGCATCGACACGCTGGGTGGGATCACGGCCATGCTCCCCACCGATGACGCGGAGTGGGTGGCGGCCGAGCTGACCCGACGGTTCGGACCGAGCACATGGTCGTTCGCACTCAGTGCGACCGACGCCAACCGGTGGGGGTTGCGGTTTGCCCGGCTGGTGACCGGCCGTCCCAAGGTCCTCGTCTTCTCCTACTGCTACCACGGCAGCGTGGACGAGACGTTCGTCGTGGCCGGCCCCGACGGCACCACCCGGTCGCGTCCGGGCAACGTGGCACCGGCCGTGGACCCGGCGACCACTTCGGTCGCCGTCGAGTTCAACGACCTCGAAGCGGTCGCCCGGGCCCTGGCCACCGGTGAGATCGCCGCCGTGCTCACCGAGCCGGCCCTCACCAACATCGGCATCGTGCTACCCGATGACGGGTTCCTCGCGGGACTTCGTTCGGTGTGCGACGACACGGGCACACTGCTCGTGGTCGACGAGACCCACACGTGGTCGGCCGGGCCCGGTGGGTGCACCGCCGCGTGGGGACTCGACCCCGACATCGTGACCATGGGCAAGGCACTGGCCGGTGGGATCCCCATCGGCGCCTTCGGCCTGCGCGCCGACGTGGCCGAGCGGGTCCTCGCCCGCGTGGCCGATCGGGACGCAGACATCGTCGACGTCGGGGGCGTGGGTGGCACCCTCGCCGGCAACCCCCTGTCGATGGCCGCGGCGCGGGCCACGCTCGACCAGGTGCTGACCGAGGACGCGTTCGCCCGGATGGACCGGCTGGGTGCACGCCTCACCGAGGGGGCCCGCGCCACCGTGGCCCGGCACGGGATGCCGTGGACGGTGACCGGGCTGGGCGCCCGGTCCGAGTACCGCTTCTGCTCGCCTGCACCACGCAACGGGTCCGAGTCGGCGGCCGCCGGTGACCCGGACCTCGACGAGTACCTCCACCTGGCCATGAGCAACCGGGGCGTCCTCATCACCCCGTTCCACAACATGGTCCTGGCATGCCCGGCGACGACCGACGCCGACGTCGACCTGCACACCGACCTGTTCGAGGAGACCGTGGCGCGCCTCGCCGGCTGAACGCCTCGCCGGCCGAGCGCCGTGTCAGGTGCCCGTCGGTGGTCCGGCCAGCAGCTCGTCGAGCAGGGCGCGCACCCGGCGGTCGATGTCGTCCACGATGTGGCGCACCTCGTCGACGGGCAGGCCCGCCGGGTCGGGGAGCTCCCAGTCGACCACACGGGTGCCGGGGTGGATCGGGCAGGCGTCGCCGCACCCCATGGTCACGATCACGTCGGCGGTCCGTGCCACCTCGTCGGTGACCACCTTCGGGATTTCGGACCCGGCATCGAGGCCGCGTTCGGCCAGCACGGCGACCACCGACGGATTGAGCCTGTCGGCGGGCTCGGACCCGCCGGACAGCACCTCCAGCCGGCCGGCGGCGTAGTGCTCGAGCAGTATCCGGCCGGCCACGCTGCGCCCGGCGTTGTGGACGCAGAGGAAGAGGACGACGGGGCGGATGGTCATCGGGCGCCGTCCATCGCGGGACGAGCGGGTGCCGGGTAGTGGTGCCGGCGGGCCCACAGCGACACGTAGACGAGGCCGACCAGGACGGGTACCTCGATCAGCGGCCCCACGACGCCCGCCAGCGCCTCGCCGCTGGTGACGCCGAAGACGCCGATGGCCACGGCGATGGCCAGCTCGAAGTTGTTGCCCGCCGCGGTGAACGCCAGGGTGGCGGTGCGTTCGTAGGGAAGGCCGATCGCCCGGCCCCAGGCGAAGGAGCCGAACCACATCACGGCGAAGTACGCCAGGAGCGGGAGCGCGATCCGGGCGACGTCGGCCGGGTGCGCCGTGATGGTACGGCCCTGCAGGGCGAAGAGGATGACGATCGTGTAGAGGAGTCCGTACAGGGCGAACGGGGCGAGCCGGGGGAGGAGCCTCGCCTCGTACCACGCGCGGCCGCGGGTCCGTTCGCCGATGGTGCGGGTGAGGTAGCCGGCCAGCAGGGGGATCCCGAGGAAGATGGCGACCGTCTCCGCGATCCGCCAGACCAACAGGTGGAGGCCGACGGTGTGCAGTCCGAGCCAGCCGGGCAGGACGTGCAGGTAGAAGTATCCGAGGAGGGCGAAGGCGACGACCTGGAAGAGCGAGTTGAGGGCGACC
>JAKAZC010000001.1 GCA_021826655.1 Actinomycetes bacterium
GATCTTCTCCAGGTGGTTGATGCAGCGCAGGAAGGTGCTCTTGCCGGACCCCGACGGGCCGATGAGACAGAGCACCTCGCCTCGTCCGACAGTCATGTCGATGCCCTTGAGCACTTCGAGACGGCCGTAGGCCTTGTGGACCGCGCGCGCCTCGACCATGGGCCGTGGGCCCGCCGGTGCGTTCACATCGCCCCTTCGTGGTGGAGTGGGACGTCGCGGGCGACGGCCGGAGCCGGGACGGTGGGCTGGCGGCGGACCGTCTGGCGCATCCGCTGGAACGGTGTGGGCGGGAGTTGACGGGTCGAGCCCCGGGCGTAGTGACGCTCCACGTAGTACTGGCCGACGGTCATGATGGAGGTGAAGAACAGGTACCAGAGGCTGGCCACCATGAGGAGCGGCACCACCTGGTAGGTGGTGGAGGCGATGCTCTGGGCGGCCTGGAAGAGATCGACGACCGCGATGGTCGAGACGAGGGACGTCGTCTTGAGCATCGAGATCGTCTCGTTGCCGGTCGGGGGGATGATGACCCGCATCGCCTGGGGCAGGATGATCCTACGGAGCGTCTGGCGCTTGGAGAGGCCGAGACTGGCGGCGGCCTCGGCCTGTCCCTCGTCGACCGAGATGATGCCGGCCCGGACGATCTCGGCCATGTAGGCGCCCTCGTTGAAGCTGAGTCCGAGAGCGCCGGCCACGAACGCGGTGATCAGCGTGTTCGAGTTGAAGGTGAGCAGCGCCGTCCCGAACGGGACGCCCAGGTTCAGATGCTGGTATAGGTAGGCGATCCCGTCGTACCAGAAGAAGAGCTGGACGAGGACGGGCGTTCCCCGGAAGAACCAGATGTACACCCACGCGGCACTGGAGAGGAGTCGGCTGGGCGACAGCCGCATGACCGCGAGCACGATGCCGATGACGACGCCCGCGACCATGGCGATCACGGTGAGCTCCAGCGTCACGACGATGCCCCGCAGGATGGGGGCCGCGAACAGGTAGTGGCCGACCACACCCCACTGGAACCTGCCTTCGCGGACCCCGCCACGGGTCACGTGCGAGAACAGCAGTGTGTTCGCCAGCATCGCCAGCAGCACGAGGACGACCGCGCTGGCAACCCAGCGCCACGGATGGCGCACGGGGACGATCTTCATGGTCGACGGGTCCCGGCCCTGTCGCCCGTCAGCGACGCGCTGCGGTCCGGGAGTGTCCGTCATCGGCCCGGTCGGCGATCCCCGCCGGGCCTCAGCTGGTGGCGCCGTTGACGGTGGCCGTGGTGACGGCACCGGACTGCACGCCCCACTTGACCAGGATCTGGTGGTAGACCCCGTTGGAGATCAGCAGGTTGACGGCTGCGGCCACCGGGGCGGCCATGCCGTTCCCCTTCGGCAGTGCCAGGCCGTAGGGGGCCGGGGCGTAGGCGGTCCCGCTCAGCTGGAACACGCCGTTGGAGTTGGCGACGATGTAGGCGGCCACGGGCGAGTCGGCGAACCCGGCGTCGGCCCGTCCGCTGGACACGGCCACGTTGGCGTCCGTCTGGGTGCTGAACACCAGGATGTTGGCCTTCGGTTTCCCCGAGGCCACGCACTTGGCGGCCTGTGTCTTGGCGTCGGTCTCCTCGGTGGTGCCGCTCTCGACGGCGATCGAGTGACCGCAGATGACGCTGATGTCGTTGAACACGAGTGAGCTACCGGACTTCACGTAGAACGACTCACCCGCGCTGAAGTAGGTGACGAAGTCGACGACCTTCTGACGGGCGAGTGTGTCGGTGAACGACGATGCGCCCATGCCGTACTTTCCGGAGACGATGCCCGGGATGATGGTGTCGAAGGTGGCGTTCACCAGCTTGGCCTTCAGGCCCAGCGTCTGGGTGATCGCGTTGGTGAGGTCGGCGTCCATGCCCACGATGGTGCTGCCGTCGGGTGCGACGAACTCGTTCGGCGGGTAGGTGGCGTCCATGGCCACGGTGATCGTTCCGGACGCCTTGATCGGGGCCGGCACCGTCGCCGCGATGGCCGCGTCGGCCGGCTGGGTCGGGATCACCGTGGTCGGGATGGGCGGCGCCGTGGTCGTGGTGGTCGCCGGCGCCGCGGTGGTGGTGGAACTACTCGAGCTGCTGGAACAGGCGGAGGCCACGACGGCCAGCGTGCCGAGTGCCACGGCCGCCGCCGTCTTCATGCCCCGAGTCGTTGTTCGCATCGGTGATCCTCCACGTTCGTGCTGGCCGAGAGGCCCAAGTGTGCCACGCGGACAACCGGGGTGCCGATTTCGCGGTGCGATCGGGGGACCGGCGCGGAACCCCCGGCCGTCGCGAGGAACGGCCGGGGGTTCGTGTGCCGTGGTTCCGGAGGAGGCTCAGCCCGGGAGGGTGACCGGTTCCGGTGCCGACCCCTCCGCCTGCGGGGGGCTGCCCGACGTGGATCCGGAGCCGGTGCGTTCCTCGACCTCCCGGTAGTGGTTGCGCCAGATCAGCCGGTAGATGCGGGTCCACCGGGGGATCGACCGCAGTCCGGGGATGAACGGCACAAGTGCCAACAGCGCGGTCAGGCCGATCATGAACGCGAAGACCAGGATGTCACCGTTGTCCGAGGTGTTGGCCGGGGGGATCTGGTACCACATGGTGTACAGCCAGAGCCACGCCTGTCCCGGATACTGGCCGGTCTCGTTCATCATCCCCCACTGGTCCCCGCTCAGGTGCTGAGCGGAGGCGAGGTTGGCCAGGTACTGGCCGTCGGCGATGAAGAGCAGCGGCTTGGTGTAGTCCGTCCCGTAGAACTGCTGGGAGCTGAGCAATGCGCCGTCGAGGGCGCCGCTACGGGCCATCGACGTGAGTCCCGCGATGATCGTCCCGACCGGCCCGTAGTCACCCGACGGCACCGCCAACTGGCCGTTGGTGAACGTGGCCTTGGCCACGGCCTTCTCGTACGCCGCGGTCCAGGTGGCCTGCTGGGTGGGGGAGGCGGCCCGGTACTCGGCCACCGCCGCCTGCACCTGGGGATCGTTGGGGAGGGTCGTCAGCGGACCGAGGACGTAGTCCTGTGCGGTGTCGATCGGGTGGTGGACGCCCAGCCACTTGCCGGGCGAGATCGGCCCGATGGACTGGGCATCGCCGTTGAGGTTGTACGGCGGACCGTAGGTGGCGGTCCCGCTGGTGCCGTCGAGCTCGGTGATGGCGGTTGCGGCGAAGTCCACCGCGTCCGCTGTCGACCAGGACTTGAGTGTCACCGGCTTGTCATCGGGGGATCCGAAGAGGATCGCCAGCCCGGTGACCAGCACGACCACCACGAGGAGGGCGACCAGGAACTCCTTGGCGAGGTCGTAGGGCTCGTAGCGGCCGTGCCAGACCGTTGCGTCCCGGTCCTGGACGAACCTCTTGGGCTTCCTGTGGGTGTCGGCACTCATGCCTGCACCTCCACTCCGATCGCGACCTCGGCGTCCCCGCCGGGGGTCTCGTTCCTGGCGGCGAAGGGTGTCACCACGCCACGCAGGCGGACCATGAGGACGTGGATCCCGACCAGGGCGACCACGCACAGGGGCAGGAGGACGATGTGCCACATCAGCATCTGCCCGAAGTTCGTCACGTTGAAGATGGCGCCCGCCCCGGTCGAGTTGATGCCGTCCTTGGCCTGGGTGCTGATCCACTGGGAGTCGAAGTTCTGCTGGGACAGGTAGCCGGTGAAGGCCGCCCCGACCGAGATCAGGAAGGTGACGACCCCGGTGATCCAGGTGGCCTTGCGCTTGCCCCGCCAGGCGGCCATGAAGAACTTGCCCCACAGGTGCACGACCATGGCGAAGAAGAACACCTCGACGGACCACAGGTGCAGTGAGTTGACGAACAGTCCGGTCGACGACACGTGCCACCAGTTCGGCCCGAAGACGGCCAGGACGAACCCGGTAGCGATGACGACCATGAGGGCGGCGATGGTGGTCACCCCGAACACGTAGATCCAGGAGGCCACGTAGGCGGGTTGGCGGTCCGGGAGCATCCGTTGCGGCGGCAGGGCCTCGGTGGCGGCGTTCCGGATCTTCGCGGTCCACTGGTCGGCGTCCTCGGGCCGGCCGGCCGCCTTGTCCAGGTCGGCCTGGTCCGGGCGCTGCGCCTTCGGGTCGACGACGGTCATCGGTCCCCTCCCTTGTTCTTATGGGTCTTGAAGGGGATTAGGACGGCGGCGAGGAACACGACGACCATCAGGATGATGACCGTCAGGTTTCCGTACGACATCTGGATGAAGCCCCAGTGGATGTAGCTCCCGGGATGGTTCAGATCGATCAGGCTTCCGAACAGCGTCCCGAACACGAGTGCGATTGCTTGCATGGACGGACCTCCTGGGTTCGAGGCTACGGACGACCGGCCGCACCACGTAGGGCCGAAAGACCTTTGGCTCGGGGCCCTCCGTCACGGAATACCAGATCAGGGGCATCGGTCGGCGCAATGGCGGTGCGCTCCGGCGTCGCCGGCACAGCCGGTGGGTAGGTTGTCCCGATGACGACTCCCGGGCCGGACGCACTCGGCCGCGGCGTGGTGGTGGCATCCGGGGGCACCGTGCCCGCAGGCTGGGCCGGGCTACCCCGGGTCGTGGTCGGCGACGACGCCCTCGGCGACCCCGCCCCGGTGGTCGCCGTCCTGCACGCGGCCTGGCTGGCCCGCCGTCGCGTGGTGGTGGAGCTGGCGGCAGATCCCGTGGCGCTACGCGCACCCGAGCGCCACGCGGGACCGGTCCATGACCTGGCGCCGGGCTTCACCTTCTGGCGCGAACGACTCCACTTCCTCGTCTGGGCCAACACCTACGACGCGCGGTCCGGGGAGCCGGTCTGGTGGCACGGTCGCCGCGCTGCCCGCCTCCTGGCCGACGACGGCGTCACCGAGGGCGGACCCGCCGACGTGTCCGGATCCGACGGCAGTTCCTGGTGGATCGACGGCGGGCCGCCCGACGTGTCCGGACCCCTCGAGGGGGCGGGCGTCGCCCACCGTTGGGGGACCGAGGCCGGGCGCCTGCTCGCGTCCGTGGACCGGCGTCACGGGGGCGACCTGGCCCCGGACCAGCTCGCCGCCGTGGAGCACCGGGCCGGGCCCGCCCGGGTGATCGCCCCGGCGGGCTCCGGGAAGACCCGGGTGTTGACCGAGCGGTTGCGACTGCTGGTCCGGCGGGGCAGCCATCCGGGGGTGGTGACCGCGCTCGCCTACAACACCCGGGCCGCCGACGAGTTGCGCGAGCGGGTGGCCGACGTGCTGGGCCCGGACGGCCCGCACGTGCGGACACTCAACAGTCTGGCCCTGAGGATCTGCAACGCCCACGGATCGTCGGGCCCGGTTCGGGTACTCGATGAGATCGGCGTGCGCGACCTGGTCGGGGAGGTGTTCGACGTGAAGCGCCAGGCCAACGCCGACACGACGGCCCCCTTCCTGGCCGCACTCTCCCTCGTCCGGCTGGGACTGGTGACCCCGTCCGCCGCCGAGGAGGTCTACCCCGATGCGTCCGGGCTCGCCGACGGGTTCACCGCCTTCAGGGGCGTGCTGGCCGAGCGGGGCCAGGTCGACTTCGACGAGCAGATCTACCGGGCGATCGAGATCCTGGTGACCGACCCCACCGCCCGCTCCGCCGCCCAGGCCCGGTGCCGCCGGATGCTGGTCGACGAGTTCCAGGACCTGACGCCCGCCCACCTCCTGCTCATCCGGCTCCTGGTGGCACCCGGGTACGACTGCTTCGGGGTCGGTGACGACGACCAGGTGATCTACGGCTACACCGGTGCCACGCCCGAATTCCTCGTCGACTTCGCCGGTTATTTCCCGGGCGCCGCCGACCACCGGCTCGAGGTCAACTACCGCTGCCCACCGACCGTGGTCGACGCCACCCGGCACCTGCTTGGGTACAACCGGGCGCGGGTGGCCAAGACCATCCGGAGTCCCGAGGGACGCACCGACCCCGCCCCGGCCACCTCCGGACCCCTGACCGGCCGGGGCGCCGTCGTCGTCGAGCTGGCGCCGGCCGACTCCCTGGCCGGCCGGGCGGTCGAGATCGTGGACGCCTGGCGCGCCGCCGGTGTCGCGCCGTCCGACATCGCCATCCTGGCCCGGGTGAACGCCGCCCTCCTGCCGGTCCAGGTGGCCTGCCTCGAGTCCGACGTGCCGTGCACGACTCCGCTCACCACCCAGGTACTTGCCCGGACGGGGATCCGCACCGCGTTCGCCTACCTGCGGATCGGCAGCGACCCCGGCGCCATCCGGCGCGAGGACGTCCGGGACACGGTCCGGCGCCCGTCCCGGGGCATCGCCCCGATGGTGGTCGACATGATCACGGCGAGCCGCACCACCTCGATCGCCGACATCCGGCGACTGGCCGGTCGCCTGTCCGGACGGGACGTACCGAAACTCCAGGCCTATGCCGACGACCTCGACGTGGTGGCCGAGGCGGCAGGACGGTCCACGGCCGACGCCCTGCGGGCGATCCGCCTGGGCATCGGACTGGACGCCACCCTCGACACCCTGGACGCCTCACGAGCCGGTGCCGACCGTTCGACCCACGCGGACGATCTCGCTGCCCTGGAATCGCTGGCCTCCTTCCATCCCGAGGCGGCCACCTTCGCCGGGTGGTTGCGGGAGGTGCTCATCCGTCCCCCTGTGTCCGGCCCCGTTGTCGAACTGGCCACGGTGCACCGGATCAAGGGCAAGGAGTGGGGGCACGTCCTGGTGGTGGGCGCGTCCGCAGGGCTGTTCCCCCACCGGCTGAGCGAGGATGTCGAGGGAGAGCGCCGGGTCTTCCACGTGGCCTTGACCCGTGCCGGCACCCAGGTGGTGGTGCTGGCCGACCGGGAGGCCCCGTCGCCCTTCCTCGGCGAGCTCGACGGGACGGCCCCGCACGTGGCCCCCGCGCCGCGCCGGCTCCCCCCGGGCACCACCGGGGGTCGGGGCGGGGGCAGGAGTGCCGACCGGACCGGCTCCGCACGGGTCCCGACAGCCCCCGCCGGTCCGGGTGAGGCGGCGTTGCGCACCTGGCGGACGTCGGTGGCCCGCTCGGACGGAGTGCCCGCCTACGTGGTGCTGAACGACAAGGAACTGGTGGGCATCGCCGAACGGGACCCGGACACCCTGGCCGCGCTGGGTCGGTGCCGGGGCATGGGCCCGATCCGGCTCGAGCGGTGGGGCGACGAGATCCTCGCCGTCCTGGACGGCGCCCGGGGGACGGCCACGGGCTGATGGGCCGGCCGGGGCGCCGGCCGTCCGGCCTACGATGACCGGAGCCCGAGGGCCGGAATCCACCCGGCCCGACCGCCACTCCCAGGAGGGCCTCATGGAACTCGGCATCCACTTCGCCAACTTCACCCTGCCCGGCGGACCCGAGGCGATCGGGTCCGTGCTGGCCGACACCGCCCGGGCCGCCGAGGAGGCCGGCTGTACGACGTTCACCCTCATGGACCACTACTTCCAGATGGAGCAGTTCGCCGACCGGCGCGATCCCATGCTCGAGGGATACACGGCGCTCGGGTTCCTGGCCGGGCGGACCGAGCGGATCCGGCTCGGCCTGCTGGTCACCGGTGTCACCTATCGGCACCCGGGCCTGCTGGCCAAGATCGTCACCACCCTCGACGTGGTGTCGGGGGGAAGGGCCCAGCTCGGGATCGGTGCCGCATGGTACGAGCGCGAGCACCTCGGATACGGGGTGCCCTTCCCCCCGCTGTCCGAGCGGTTCGGGCGGCTCGAGGAGACCCTGCAGATCTGCCACCAGATGTGGAGCGACGACGACGGCCCGTTCGACGGGACCTACTACCAGCTCGCCGAGACCATCTGCTCGCCCCGTCCGGTCAGCAGCCCCCGCCCGCGGATCCTGGTGGGCGGCAGCGGCGAGCGGAAGACCCTCCGGTTGGTCGCCCGCTACGCCGATGCCTGCAACCTGTTCGGCACCGAGCAGGCCGAGGTCGTCCGGAAGCTCGAGGTCCTGGATCGCCACTGCGCCGACGCCGACCGGGACCCCGCCGAAATCCAGCGGACGGTCCTGGGCATGTCCGATCCACTGGTCGACGAGGACGGCTTCCTCGCCACCATGGAGTCGTACGCGGCGCTGGGGATCGAGCTGGTCGAGGTGATGCCACTGGTCGACGACCCGGTGTCGTGGGCCCGCCGGCTCGGCGACCGGATCGTGCCCCGCCTGGCCGACCTCGGGTCCTGAGCCCGGACCTGGCGGGCGGCGTCGGTCAGGCCGGTGTGAACCGCAGCGGCAGCCGGGCGGGACCCCAGATCCCGAACGAGGTCGGCTTCCACTCGACCGGCCCGTCGTCGGCCAGTCCGGGCATGCGCCGGGACAGCAGGACGAGCGCTTCCTGGAGCTCGGCCCGGGCCAGCGCCGCGCCCATGCAGTGGTGGATCCCCGAGCCGAAGGTCATCTGCTGGGTGCCGGGCTCGCGCGAGATGTCGAAGGTCTCCGGCCTCTCGTAGGTGTCCGGGTCGCGGTTCGCGCCGGCCAGCGACACGAACACCAGCGTTCCCCGGGGGAAGAGCACGTCGTGGAAGACGATGTCCTCCGGTGCGAAGCGCACGGTGCCCCGGACGGCCCCCAGGTAGCGCATCGACTCCTCGACCGCCCGGGGTGCCAGGTCGGGCCGCTCGGCCAGCAGCGCCCACTGGTCCGGGTGCTCGGCGAACAGCGCGAGGGCACAGGCCAACTGGTTGCGGGTCGTGTCGGTGCCGGCCATGAGCACGGCGACGGCCAGCGACACGAGCTCCGATGTGGACAGACGGTCGCCGGCCTCCTCCACGGCGATGAGGTCGCTCAGGAGGTCCGCACGGGGCGACTCCCGACGCACGGCGATCAGGTCCGCGAGATAGGCCTCGAGCTCGGACCCGGCAGCGTCGACCAGCGGGAGGTCCTCGGCCAGGTTCTGGTTGAAGATGCGGAAGATGTCGGTCGCCCATCCCGAGAACCGCCGCCAGTCCTCCTTCGGCGCGCCCAGCAACTCACAGATGATGGGGATCGGGTACGGCTCGCACAGGTCGCCCACCACCTCGCACCTTCCGGTGCCGTGGAACCGGTCCACCAGGTCGCCCACCACCTCGCGCATGAAGGGGCGGAACCGGTCGGCGGCCTGCGGGGTGAAGGCGGGTGCCACCAGGCGGCGGAGGCGGGCGTGGTCCTCGCCCTCCATGGCGAGGATCGAGCGCCGACGGGGGTCCTCCTCCCCGGCCGGCTCGAGCCCGTTCATCTGGCGCAGGAGGGACAGCGCGTTGTGGAACCGGCGGTCCCGCAGCAGCGACACGCAGTCGTCGTGCCGGCTGACGGAGAACCCGAGTGGCGTGCGGGCCAGCCAGTGCCGCTCCCGGGCGGAGGCCACGACGGCCAGTGCCTCGTCGCGCGCCATCCCGGTCGTGTCGACCTCGGGGAGGTCGAGGTCGTGGACTGAGGTCACCATCGGGCACGCTCCGGTCGGGGAAGGGACACGGACACGCTAACCCGGGCCCGGCGTGCGACGTCCGTCGGCACCGTCGGAGGACGTTCCCCACGGTCGCGGACCGGCAGGCGCACCCGCCGTCAGTCGCCCGACGGACCACCCCGGCCCTGCGGGCCCGGGTAGCCGACGAACCGGTCGGCTGACGGCACCGCCTCTCCGTCCCACCGGTAGGCGACGAGCGAGCATCCGGGTCGCGCCGCGCTGTAGTCGACGCAGACCGCACGTCGGGCCGCCGGGGCCGGCGTGCCCGTGAACCAGTAGTGGCCGTAGAAGACGGGGACGTCGTCCCGGTAGCGGTAGGCCTCGGCCACGTCGGAGTCGGTGTCGGGCAGCCCGGGATGGGGCGCCCCGTCCGGCGTCCGGGACCCCGGTGGGATCATCCCGACCTCCCTGCAGGTGCGAGCGGTGTCGTCCCACCAGCGCAGGCGCGCAGCGTGCCGGAGGGTGCCCTCCGGGTCGATCCAGGCGAGCTCGGCGGGCAGTCGGAGCTCCGGTCCCTTCAGGACGACCTCCACGGCGTCGAACGCCTCCGTCCCTGCGGTGTTCGCCTCGACCACGAAGGCGTCGGTCAGTGGTGAACCCCCCGGTGGCGCCCATTTGTCGAGGACGGCCAGCGAAGCCGGGTGCCAGCACGCGTGGGCGACCCGGATCCCACCGAGGTCAAGGTGGAGCGGCAGGGTCCGGAACCAGGCCAGATGGGCCCGGTGGAGGTCGGACCCTTCGCCCACCTGGTCCAGGTAGGCCCGGTGCTGCCCGGTGTTGTGGGCGCCGCGTCGACCCTCGTGCGTCCGTGCGAAGTCCCCCGGCACACCCGGGTCCGGGGTTGCGTAGGAGAGTGCGTTGAACTCGTGGTTCCCGAGCACGACCAGGGCCGAGCCGGCGGCGTGCATGGCGCGCACGACCTCCACGACCTCGACCTGTCGCGGGCCCCGGTCCATCAGGTCGCCGACGAACACGGCGGTCCGGTCGGGATGACGGTGGGCACCGTCCACGGGTACGTATCCGAGGAGGTCGAGCAGGCCGAACAACCTGTCGGCGCTGCCGTGGATGTCGCCGATGACGTCGTAGCCGGACATCGGTCCCGTCTCCTTCCGTTGGCGTGGCGGCGGGGTCCGCGGCCCGGGCGGCCGACGGACCTGCACCGGGTCCCTGCACCCCCCGGCCCTCGACGGGGCCGCCGTGCTCGGGCCTGCACCGGCCGTGCCAGCGGATCGGGTCGCGCACGCGTCGACGTCGACGTCGACAGTCTACGGTCCGGGCACCGAGCTCCGGACCCGGTGCGGCACCGGGCGGGCCCGGGTCACCCGGCGGCGGCGATCCGTCCGACCAGCAGGCTCGCGCGCGGATCGCCCGCTGGTAGGACGGCCAACGCGGCCTCGTGCACCTCCGAGTCGTACGGGCACCGTCCGCTCAGGTCGAAGAGGAGGTCGGGATCGCCATGGCGGACGGCGGCGTCGCGGACGGCGACGTCGATGCGCGTGCGCCACTCATCCAGCTCGGGTGCGTCCGAGGTCGGGAGGAGGGGACCGCGGTAGCGGTCGAGTGCCGTGGGCACGTCACCGACCGCCAGCGCGTCGACCAGCTCCACCACATCGGCGACGACCGGCCCGACCAGGCGGTACGGACGGGACCCGATGCGGCCGCCGAGGCGGTGGCGCAGATGGGAGAGCTCGGCCTTGACCGTCGCGGGCCGGACGGGATGGTCCCCGTGGGCGAAGCAGGTCAGTTCGTCGAGGGTGAGGCCCTCGGGGTGGAGGGCCAGGATGACCAGGAGTTCGAATTGGCGCGGCGACACGTGGACGGCCACTCCGTCCACGGCCACCTCGCCGGCCCCGTGTGCCCGCAGGACCAGGCCCCGGCGCCTCGACGCCCCTGTCGCGGCCGGAGTCCGGCGGTCGGGTCCCGGGCCGGCCCCCAGCGGCGGGCGGTCCGTCGCCAGCTCGTATTCGACGCACCGAGCCAGGGCGTTGACGGTGGTGAGCAGTGCCGGATTGGCCTGGGACCAGACCGCCGACACGTCGATCACGCCGAGGAAGGTGCCGGTGTGCGGGTCGAGGATGGGCGCCGAGTAGCAGACCCAGTCATGGACCATCGGGGCGAAGTGCTCGGCCGAGAAGACCGTCTCCGGCCGTCCCGTCATCCGGGCCAGGGCCAGAGCGTTGGTGCCCACGGCGTCCTCCGCCCAGCGCCCCCCCGGGGCGAAGTGGACCGCCTCCGCCCGCCGGGCCATCTGCCGGCCTCCGGTCGCCCAGGCGATGGTGACCTCGTCGTCGGTGATGGCGGCGACCAGGTTGCCCTGGGCGGCGAGTTCGGTCAGGTCGTCGAGGATCAGTCGACCGGCCCGGCCGACGCGTGAGTCGGACCAGCGGGCGACGACGTCCCCGGGCTCGGACACCGGGGCCACGGGCAGGTCGGCGGCGACGGTGCGGGAGGACCGCTCCCAGGAGGACGACACGACCGTGCGGGTACCGGAAACCGGGGTGCTGCCGCGGACGCCCGCCAGCCAGCGCTCCTCGAGCTCGCCCCGCCGCTTACGCAGTGCCCGGTCCATCGATCCCCCTCGCGCCCGGAGCCGGTCGGCCGGTGGCCGGTCCGTTCGGGGCCAAGGCCCCCAGCTTGCCACCGGCGACGCTCCTGCGCCCGGCGGGGGTGCCCGGCGCGCCTACCTTTCGCCAACCCTGCCTCCGTCACACTCGGTCACGGGCCGAACCGCGGCCCGTGAGCATCGCCCAGGGGGATCCCGCCATGCGCTACACACCGCCCGGTCAGGCCGGCAGCCTCGTCACCGTGGAGCCCAGGTACGACAACTACATCGGGGGCAAGTGGATCGCCCCTACCGCCGGGAGGTACTTCGGGAACGTCGCGCCCAGCACGGGTGCGGTCTTCTGCGAGATCGCCCGTTCGGATGCCGGCGACATCGAGCTGGCGCTCGACGCCGCCCACACTGCGGCGGGGGCGTGGGGGGCATCGAGTTCCACCGAACGGGCCAACATCCTCAACAGGATCGCCGACCGGATGGAGGAGCAGCTCGAGATGCTGGCGGTGGCCGAGTGCTGGGAGAACGGCAAGCCGGTCCGCGAGACGCTGGCTGCCGACCTCCCTCTCGCCGTCGACCACTTCCGGTACTTCGCCGGGTGCCTCCGCGCCCAGGAGGGCACGCTCTCGATGATCGACGAGGAGACCGTGGCCTACCACTTCCACGAGCCGCTCGGAGTGGTCGGCCAGATCATCCCCTGGAATTTCCCCATCCTGATGGCGACCTGGAAGCTCGCCCCGGCGCTGGCCGCGGGGAACTGCGTCGTATTGAAGCCCGCCGAGCAGACCCCCTGGTCCATCCTCAAGCTCGTGGAGCTCATCGGTGACCTCCTGCCCGACGGCGTGCTCAACGTGGTCAACGGGTTCGGGGTGGAGGCGGGGAAGCCGCTGGCCAGCTCCAAACGGATCGCCAAGATCGCCTTCACCGGCGAGACGACCACCGGGCGGCTGATCATGCAGTACGCCTCGGAGAACATCATCCCGGTCACGCTCGAGCTGGGCGGCAAGAGTCCGAACGTCTTCTTCCCCGACGTGATGGCGGCGGACGACGACTTCCTCGACAAGGCGCTCGAGGGAATGGTCCTGTTCGCCCTCAACCAGGGGGAGGTCTGCACGTGTCCGTCGCGGGCGCTGATCCACGAGTCGATCTACGACCGGTTCATGGAGCGGGCACTCGAGCGGGTGCGGGCCATCGTGCTCGGCGACCCGTTGGACACCGACACCATGGTCGGGGCGCAGGCGTCCAACGATCAGCTGGAGAAGATCCTCTCCTACCTCGACATCGGCCGCGCCGAGGGGGCCGAGGTGCTGATCGGTGGCGGGAGACGCCAGGTCGAGGGGTCCGGGGGCGGCTACTACGTGGAGCCGACCATCTTCAAGGGGACCAACTCCATGCGGATCTTCCAGGAGGAGATCTTCGGGCCGGTGCTGGCCGTGACCACCTTCGCCAACGAGGAGGAGGCGGTCGACATCGCCAACGACACGCTGTACGGGCTGGGCGCCGGCGTGTGGACCCGGGACATGAACACCGCCTACCGGGTGGGACGGGCCATCAAGGCCGGACGGGTGTGGACCAACTGCTACCACCTGTATCCGGCCCACGCCGCCTTCGGCGGCTACAAGGGCTCGGGTATCGGTCGGGAGAACCACGCCATGATGCTCGACCACTACCAGCAGACGAAGAACCTGCTGGTGAGTTACAGCCCGAAGAAGCTGGGCTTCTTCTGAGCATGGACACCACGTCGGCCGCCCGGGTGGCCATCACCCCCGAAGCGGCGGCACTGGTCCGTCGGTTGGTGGAGCAGCACGGCCCCCTGCTGTTCCACCAGTCCGGTGGGTGCTGTGACGGCTCGAGCCCGATGTGCTTCCCCCGGGACGAGTTCCGGGTCGGCGACCGCGAGGTCTACCTGGGCGAGGTCGAGGGGACGCCGTTCTACATGGGGCCCGAGCAGTACGACTACTGGGCCCACACCCACCTGACCGTCGACGTCGTCCCCGGCCGGGGCGGGGGGTTCTCGGTCGAGGCACCCGAGGGGGTCCGGTTCCTGATCCGGTCCCGGCTGCTCAGCGACGACGAACTGGCGGTGCTGCCGCCGGCCGCCGTCGGGCGGCACCACGGGACGGCCGACGACTGACCGGGCCTGCCCCGCCGGCGGCCCCCGGGGCGAGGCCCGTAGCGTCAGGACCTCGCAACCCCGGACGCCCGGAGCGGCCGACGGGGTCCACAGCGGGCCGCCGTTCATCCGCTGCTCGCATTCCGGCAACCTTCCGGAAACGAAGTCCCCCTACTGTGGGGCCACCAGGCGCACGAGGTCGTACCCGGTCGGTCGGTGGAACCGGCTCGGGTCGGCCGAGTGCGCTCGGTCCACGACCGGTGGAGGGGAGCGAAGACGGCACGAGAGGTCCGAGGGATGACGTCCGACACGCAGGGTCCAGGCGTCGGGAGCGGGGCGGCGGGGGCCGACGGCGGCCTCGGGCTCCGCGTGGACGAGGCCTTCCGCGGAGAACGCGGTGGTGCGCACGTGCCGGCGGCACCGCATGTCATCGTCCTGTTCGGCGCCACCGGTGACCTGGCCAGGCGCAAGCTCCTCCCCGGGCTGTTCCACCTGTCGCGTGCGGGGATGCTGCCCGACTGCCACATCGTCGCGACATCGCTCGAGGCGCTCGACGACGCCGGGTACCACGACCTCGCGCGAGCGGCGTGCGACGAGTTCGCCCGCGGAGGCGTCGCCGACCACCACTGGGGTGCATTCCAGCGTCGGCTGGTCTACGTGCCCGGCGACCACGGGGTGGGGGAACTGGCGGAGACGGTGCGTCGCCTCGAGGCCACCTTCGACACCGAGCCCCGCCGGCTCCACTACCTGAGCGTTCCCCCGGCCGCAGCCGACTCGGTGGTCCGCACTCTGGGTGAGGCCGGCCTCACCGATCGGGCCCGGGTCATCATGGAGAAACCCTTCGGGACCGACCTGTCCAGCGCCCGCCGCCTCAATTCCGCCGTCCGGGAGGTGTTCGAGGACGACCAGGTGTTCCGGATCGACCACTTCCTGGGCAAGGAGGCAGCCCAGAACATCCTGGCGTTCCGGTTCGCAAACGGCCTGTTCGAGCCGATCTGGAACCGCCAGCACATCGACCACGTCCAGATCGACGTGCCCGAGACCCTCGGGGTCGAGTCGCGTGCCGCGTTCTACGAGCAGACCGGCGCCTTCCGGGACATGGTGGTGACCCATCTCTTCCAGGTGCTCGCATTCGTGGCGATGGAGCCGCCGACCGAGCTCGAGCCCCGGTCGATCAACGAGGAGAAGAACAAGGTGTTCCGGTCGATGCTGCCGATCGACACGCGCCACGTGGTCCGTGGCCAGTACGAGGGATACACCCACGCCGACGGCGTGCCGTCCGACTCGGACACCGAGACGTTCATCGCCCTGAGGTGCGAGATCGACAATTGGCGTTGGGCGGGTGTCCCGTTCTACCTGCGGACGGGGAAGCACCTGGCCGAAGGCGCACGCATCGTGTCGATCGCCTTCCGGGAGCCACCGAAGTCGATGTTCCCGGCAGGATCGGGCGTGGGGTCCCAGGGGCCCGACCACCTGACCTTCGACCTCGCGGACTCCTCCAGGCTTTCCCTGTCGTTCTACGGCAAACGCCCGGGCCCCGGCATGAAACTCGACAAGCTCAGCCTCCAGTTCGCCCTCCACGAGACCGAGGACAGCGAGCACGTCCTCGAGGCGTACGAACGGCTGATCCACGACTCGATGAGCGGCGACCAGACCCTCTTCACCAACGCCGAGGGGATCGAGCGACTGTGGGAGGTGTCCCAGCCGCTGCTCGACGATCCACCGGAGGTCCAGCTCTACCGGGTCGGCTCGTGGGGCCCGCCGGCCATGCGCGAATTGATCGCACCGCGTACCTGGCGGCTGCCCTTCGAGCGTGGATGGCGACACAAGCGGTGACCGCCCCGGGGACGACCGGGCTCCCTGAACCATCGGACTCCCCCCCGGGCAGCTGGGGTGCCGGCGGTCACGTGATCGTGTGCGGCCTGCGGGGCGTCGGCCTGCGCACGGTCGAGCAGCTCCACCTCAGCGGCGTGCCGGTGGTGGTCGTCGACGACGATCCGGATCTGCGGTTGGCCCGGGTCATCGAGGGATGGGGTGTCACCCATCTCCACCGCAGTGCCCAACTCGGTGACGGGCTGATCGAGGCGGGCATCGACCGGGCGTCCGCCGTCATCTGCGTCGAGACCAACGAGCTCGCCACACTGGAGATCGCCATGCGGGTGCGCGAGGTACGTCCCGACGTCCGCCTGGTGGTCCAGTTGGCGAACCCGTCGGTGGGCCGGGCCCTCGAACGGGTGCTCGGTGCCGGGACCATCCTGGACGTGGCCGCGCTGGCGGCACCGTCCTTCGTGGAGGTGTGCCTGCGTCGGCCCTCCCACCAGATCGACCTGGGCGGTGAACGATTCGCCGTGGTCGAGGTCGAGGTCGCCGGGGACGAAGGGTTCAACCGGACGTTCCGCAGCCACTTCGGGCATCTCGCACCGGTGGCGGTGGTCCCGGCCGCCGGCGGGGAGATCGTGTGCTGTCCGGGTCGGGACCACCCGGTGGGGACGGGCGACCGGGTGGCGGTACTCGGGACGCCCGACGAGTTGGTTCGGGCCGGGATCGACCTCGGCGGCGGACCGGGTACCGGGGACGCATCGATCCCGCTGGCGATGCGCGCGCGTCGGCGGGCCGCCGCCCTGCGCGAGTCGAACGCCCGGGGCCTGGCCCTCGTGGCCGCCGGGCTGGTCGCGCTGCTGGTCGTGGCCACCATCGTGATCCGCGTCGGGTACGTCCAGGGCGGAGGCCGGGGTCACCCCGGACTGCTGGCATCGGCGTACTTCACGGTGGAGACGGTGGCCACCGTCGGCTACGGGGACTACAACTTCTCCAACCAGCCGGCTTGGCTCGAGGTCTTCGGGATCGGGCTCATCGTCCTCGGCGTCTCCATGGTCTCGACGGTGTTCGCACTGTTCACCAACTTCCTCGTCAGCCGACGGATCGACCAGTCACTCGGCCGCCGACGGGTGCCGGGCATGACGGGCCACGTCGTCGTGGTCGGACTCGGCTCGGTCGGCATCCGGGTGGTGGAGGGACTGGTGGCTCAGGGCAGGGGCGTGGTGGTCATCGAGCGCGACGGACGGAACCGCTACCTCGACCGGGCCCGCGCCCTGCGGGTACCGGTGGTGATCGCCGACGCCACCCAACGGCAGACACATGCCTCGGTCAATCTGGACGAGGCCGCCGCCGTCGCCATCCTCACCAGTGCCGATCTCACCAACATCGAGACCGGACTGGCCGTCCGCGAGTCCCTGGGTGACAGGTGGGACGTCGTGCCCGTGGTCCTCCGGGTGTTCGACCGCGACCTGGCCCGAATGATGGAGCGCAACTTCGGCTTCCGCCATGTCCGATCGACCTCGGCCCTCGCCGCACCATGGTTCGTGGGCGCCGCACTCGGCCTCGACGTCCTCGAGACGTTCTTCGTGGACCAACAGCCGTTCCTGGTCGGCCGCCTCGACATCGCCGCGGGTGGTGGACTCCAGGGACTGGCCATGCAGGACCTGTCGGCACGGACCCGGGTGGTGGCCTTGAGCCGGGCGTCCGGCGACGGCGTGCTGGAGCACCCACCTCGCCGGGGCACCCGGTTCGGGGGTGGCGACCGTGCCTACCTCCTCGGGCCCTACGACGAGCTCCTGGACGTCCTTCGGCACGACCAGCGGATCGGCGGCGGGTGAGGACCGCCCGACGGCCGGGTGTCGACCGGGTCGGCGAGATGCTCGGCACGGCGGAGTCGACAGGTACCCTGAGGGGTACTCGATCCGGAGGAAGCCCGTGGAACTGCCCGATGACGTCGTCGACGACCTGCGCAAGCGCCTCCGCCGCGCCGGGGGCCAGGTGACGGCGGTGGAGAGGATGCTGGCCGACGGCCGCGAGTGCCGTGACATCGTCACCCAGCTCAGCGCGGCGATCAACGCCCTCGAACAGGCCGGGTTCCGGCTGGTGGCCAGCGGGCTCACCTACTGCATCGAACACCCCGAGGAGTCGGCCGCTTCGGGCTACCCACTGGACGAGGTCCAGCGGATGTTCACGAAGCTGGCGTGACGAGCCGGCCGGCCTCGCCGGTGCGGGCCGCCTCGGCCGCCAGCCACGTCCGGTAGCCGCCGTCGAGGTTGCGTGCCTCGACGCCGAGCCGGTGGAGCAACTCGGTCGCGGTGTGTCCCCGCTGGCCGACCTGGCACACGACGGCGAACGGTCCCGGGCCGAGGGACGCCAGGTCCTGGCGTATCGAGTCGAGCGGGGCGCTGACATTGCCGGGAATGGTGCCCGCCGCGTGCTCGGCCGGCGTGCGTACGTCGAGGAGCGTCCATCCGGCAGCGAGCAGCGCCGGGAGCTCGTCCGGCGCCACCACGTCGCACTCGCCGGACAGGACGTTCTCGGCCATGTAGCCGAGCATGTTCACCGGGTCCTTGGCCGAGGAGAACGGTGGTGCGTAGGCGAGCTCCAGGTCGGCCAGGGCCGGTGCCCGGATCCCCGCGGTCATCGCGGTGGCCGGCACATCGATGCGCTTGTCGACTCCAGCACCACCGACGGCCTGGGCTCCCAGGATCGTCCCGTCGATCGGGTCGAACAGGAGTTTGAGCGCCATCTGCTCGGCCCCGGGGTAGTAGGTGGCGTGGCTCATGGGATGGGAGTGCACGCAGCGGTACGGCCGGCCGGCGGCACGCAGCCGCGTCTCGCTCCAGCCCGTCATGGCGGCCGTACGGGAGAAGACCTGGACGATGGCGGTCCCGATCGACGGGGACGGGGGCTGGACCAGACCGGCGATGTGGTCCGCGGCGCGGCGACCCTGGCGGTTGGCCACGTTGGCCAGGGCGATCAGCGAGGCGCCACCCCCGACGGAGTCGACCTTGTCGACCGCGTCCCCGACTGCGTAGATGTCCGGGTGGCTCGTCTGGCCGCTCCCGGTCACCGCGATGCCTCCGGCCGGTCCGATGGCGAGGCCGGCGAGGACGGCGAGCCTGGTGTCGGGGCGGACCCCGATCGAGCCGACCACCAGATCGCCGGGGACCACCCGACCGTCGGCCAGGACCACGGCGTCGCCGGTGACCCCGGTGACGGCGACACCGGTGAGGACCCGCACGCCATGGGCGACCAATTCGGCCTCGACCAGCACCGCCAGCTCGGGATCGAGCGGGGCGAGGATCTGGGAGGCAGCCTCCACGACGGTGACGCCGACATCACCGTGGACGAGGTTCTCCGCCGTCTCGAGGCCGATGAACCCGCCGCCGATCACCACGGCCGACCGCGGTCGGCCCGCCACGTCGCCGTGCAGGAGCGCCGCGTCCTCGACGGTGCGCAGCGAACGGACCCGGTCGAAGCCCGGGATCGGCGGCCGCACGGAGACGGCCCCCGGACTGAGCACCAGCTTGTCGTAGCTGATCTGGTAGGACTCGCCGTCGGGCCCTCGCCGTACGGTGGCGACGTGCGCGTCCGCGTCGATGCCCACGACCTCGGAACCCACCCGGACGTCGAGCCGGAACCGCTCGTGCAGGCGTTCGGGGGTCTGCAGCAGGAGGTCGTCCTCGTCCTCGATCACCCCACCGACGAAGTAGGGCAGGCCGCAGTTGGCGTAGGAGACGTGGCCGGAACGCTCCACCACGGTGATCTCCGCCGCCTCGTCCAGGCGACGGAGCCGGGTGGCGGCCGACATGCCGCCGGCGACACCGCCGACGACGAGGACCCGGAGCGGCCGTCCGGTCCTCCGGCTGCCGGCCCGGGCCCGGCGGTCTGTATCCGTCGTCATGGTCCACGTCCTCGATGAGGGAGTTCCGCCCCGTTCACCCTACCCAGACAGGTGGTGGACGGTGCATGCCCGAGCACGCGGTGCACCGACGGGAGGAGGCCGTGCCACGCACCGGATCGTCGTCCTGGGAGGCGGCACCGGCGGGACCGTGACCGCCAACCGTCTTCGCAACGCCCACGGCCCGGACGACGCGGAGATCACCGTCGTCGACCAGGACGACAGGCACGTCTACCGGCCGGGCCTGCTGTCCGTGCCCTTCGGGATCACCCGAACCGCGGACACCGTCCGGCACTGGGGTGGCCAGCTGCACGCCGGCATCGGGTACCGGACCACCGGGGTGGACCACGTCGACCCCGGGCGTCACGAGGTGGTGCTCGGCGACGGGTCGGCGCTCGCCCAGGAAGCGCTCGTCGTCGCCACCGGTGCGGTGCCTCCGCCCGAGGAGACCGAGGGACTCACCGGACCCGGTTGGATGGCGTCGGTGGGACTCTTCGGGTTCGTGGCGGACGACTTCATCGACCAGGTGAAGGACGTCGTCACTGTGGGTGAGCTCGACGGGATCGCCGCGGGCGGCGAGATCACCTTCACGTAGACGCGGGCCACTCCCGCCCGCCCGGTCCCGCCGCCGGGTCGAACCGCTCGACGGAGTGTCCCCGTCCGATCATGACCGTGCCGACCAGCTCCGGCGGGAACAGTCCGTGCCCGACGACCCCCGGCACGCCGTCCAGCGTACGGGCCAGCGCTCCCGGGTCGTGGAACTCCCCGGTGAGGTCCGCCAGCACGCCGCCATCGGGCGTACGCGGTGCGTCGCGCCGTCGGACGGCACCGAGGCGGGCGAAGGTCGAGGCCGCTCCGAACGACAGGACCTCGATCGGGATCGGGGGGTGGAGCGCACCGGTCAGCTTGCTCGAGTCGGCGATCACCACGAACACGTCGGCCGCCGCGGCTACGAGCTTCTCTCGCGTGTGGGCGCCTCCCCCGCCCTTCACCAGCCAGCCGTCCGGGGTGATCTGGTCGGCGCCGTCGATGGCGAGGTCGATCCGATCGGACGTGAACGGCCCCACCCGGAGTCCGAGGCCGGTGGCGATCCTCTGGGTGCGCGGAGAGGTGGCGACACAGCGCACGGACAGGCTCCTGCGGGCGAGCGCCGGGAGCAGGTAGGCCACGGTCGACCCGGTCCCAAGGCCCAGGACCATCGAGTCCTCGACCAGGAGCGCCGCCGCTTCGGCGACGCGCCGCTTCTCGGAGTCCCGGTCAGGTCCCACGGGAGTCCGGGACGGACCGGCCCCGCTCAGCGATCGGCCGTGGGGTCGTCCGCGCCGGCCCACGACGACGGTGGATCGCTCGCAGGGAACGACTCCCGCTCGGCCTCGTCGAGTCCGTCGTCGGGGTCCACACACGGCACGTCCCGCTGGTCGCCCTCGGTCAGCCGGTCCGTGTGCACGGTGCCAGGCTAGTTGTCGGGCCGGGTCGTCGCGCCGTCTCAGGTGGCCCGGGCGTCGGCCAGGAGACGGTCGTCGTCGGCCATCAGCACCCGCGCCAGGTCACGGATCATCGCGACCACCTCGGGGTGCTCCTCCGTGTCCCAGCCCTCCAGCAGCTCGCTGAGCGAGTCGCGCCTCGCCCGGGTGAGGCGGTCGATGGCGTCGGTCCCGGCACCGGTCACCTCGAGCCGCCGGCCGCCGGCCCGCTCGACGCAGGCGATCATGTCCGCGGCTTCCAACTCGTCGACGCCTTCACGGAGCCGATCGGGGTCCACGTGCAGCTGGGCGGCGACCTCCTCGACGGTGGCGTCGGGCCGATCGGCCACCCGGTAGAGGAGCCAGCACGCCCGGGGACGGAGTGCGAGGCCCGCCCGCCCGGCCAGCATCTCGTAGAGCTCGCGCCGGTCCTCGTGGTTGACGGCGCGCTCGAGGAGTCGTTGGACCTCGTCGAGCGAGTTGCGCGGCGAGGGCAGGCCCAGGTGCTCCCCCGGCTCCGATTCCCGGATCGCCTTGCGGAGGGGCACCTCCGGGAGGGTCCAGCTCAGCAGGAAGGCGGCGAAGGCGATGGGTACGCCGATCAGGAACATGGTCTGGATGGTGTGGGCGATGCCGTCGACCACCCCGGCCTGCACGGCGGCGGGCAGACGGCGGATCGCGTCGGGGTTGTCGGCACCGAGGCTGAGGCCGGGGGGGCGGCGTGGAGGTGGAGCGCCCGCAGCACATTGGTCATGAGAAGGTTGGCGAAGACCGCGCCGAACACGGCGGTTCCGAAGGAGCCGCCGATGGACCGGAAGAAGGTGACCCCGGACGTGGCCGTCCCGAGCTCCTCGTAGGCGACCGCGTTCTGGACGGCCACGGTCAGGACCTGGAGGATGAGTCCCAGGCCGAATCCGAACACGGCCATGTACGCGGCGGCCGCCCAGGCCCCGGTGTGCACCCCGATCAGCGACATCAGGAACAGGCCGACGGTCATGAGGGCGGTACCGACGACCGGGAAGACTTTGTACCGCCCCCATCTGCTGACGAGCAGACCCGATCCGATCGAAGCGACCAGCAGTCCGCCCATCAGCGGGAACAGTCGGAGGCCTGACTGGATGGCACTCACCCCGCGGACGTCCTGGAAGAACAGGGGAAGGAAGGTCAGGGCGCCGAACATGGCGAAGCCGACCACGAATCCGATCGCACTTGCCGCGCTGAAGACCCTGTTGGCGAACAGTGCCAACGGGATGATCGGCTCGACGGCCCGTCGCTCAGCCAGCAGGAACAGGACGGCGAAGACGATCCCGGCGACGGCCAGACCGATGATGACGGGTGAGCTCCACGGGTACGACGACCCGCCGAGGCTGGTGAAGAGGACCAGCGAGGTGGCGGACAGGGCGATGAGCGCGGTGCCGAGGTAGTCGATGACGTGGTGCACGCGGGCGGATGCGGACGGGAGCGCCATCGCGGTCACCACGAGGGCGACGGCCCCGATGGGAACGTTGATGTAGAAGATCCACCGCCAGGACAGGTAGTCGACGAAGACGCCGCCGATCAGAGGTCCGACGACCGAGGTCACGCCGAACATGGCCATGAACAGACCCATGTAGCGGCCCCGGTCGCGGGGGGAGACCACGTCGCCCACGATGGTCATCGCACCTATCATGAGGCCGCCGCCACCGAGACCCTGGATCGCCCGGAACGAGATGAGCTCGATCATCGACGTGCTCAGCCCGGCGAGCACGGACCCGACCAGGAAGATGACGATCGCCCCCTGGAAGAAGACCTTCCGACCGTAGAGGTCACCGAGCTTTCCCCACAGGGGCGTCGAGACCGTCGACGCCAGCAGGTAGGCGGTCACCACCCAGCTGAGGTGCGACGCCCCGTGGAGGTCGCCCACGATCGTGGGCAGGGCGGTCGACACCACGGTCTGGTCGAGCGCGGCCAGGAACATGCCGAGCATGAGGGCGCCGATGATCACCAGGACCTGCCGGCGGGGAAGCGCCCCCGCCGGTTCCTGGAGCACCTCCGCGGCGGTGTCTGCCATCGTCCCGATCGCCTCCCTCGACGTCATGTGGAACTTAGGCGGTTCTGGGTCCCCGGGGAACAGGCCGTGCCACCGGGAACGGCGACCGACTGCGTCACCGGGCGTCCCATGATACCCTCTGGGGTATGTGTAGAGCCGTGACGTGCAAGGGGTGCGGGCAGCCGACCTGGAAGGGATGTGGACTGCACGTGGAGCAGGTGCTGGGCCACGTGGCCCCCGAGGACCGGTGCAGGTGCGCCACCGACGCCTCACCGCCGTCGAGGCGTCGGTGGTTCGGCCGCTGACCGGGCGGTGGGTTCAGTGCCCCGGTCTCGGGCGGTGACCGGGGCGCCCGGCACCGGTGTTGTCAGCTCCCTCGACGACGACCTCGACCACCGCCTCGTCCCGGTCGTCGAACTCGGTCCGCAGCGCGCGGGACATCACCGCGTGCTGGAGGTACAGCGTCGTGATGTAGGTGAGCTCGAGGATCTCCTCGTCGGGAAGGTGTGACCGGAGGGCGTCGAACAATCCGTCGGGGACACGTCCGTGGTCGAACGCCAGGGAGTCGGTGTAGGCCAGCACCAGGCGCTGGTCCGGGTCGAAGCAGTCGGCCGCCGCCCAGTGGGGCACCGCGGCGATGACCTCCTCGGGCACGGCCAGCGCACGGAGCGACTTGCAGTGCTGGGAGTAGACGAACTGGCTGCCGGACGCCCAGCCGACCCTGGCCTGGGCCAGCTCCCGGAGCACGGGGTCGAGGCGACGGGTCGGGCTCTGGTAGAGCCCGAAGCCCTGGACGGCGTGTTCGAGGATGTCGGGAACCAGGGCGAAGACCGTCCACCAGTCGCCGGTGGTCCCGTCCGACGTCCCTGGCTCCGCCACCGGGTCCCGGTCCCCGAACAGCAGGTCGTACATGACGGTGACGATCGGAGCCGCCGCCTCGGACCGCGGCACTCCGCGCAGGCGTGCCATGCCCTCAGACCGCCGTCCGGTCGCCGGCCCGTGCCGGCGTGTGGCCGACGTCGCCGGCCCCGAGCGCCCGTGTCCAGCAGGCGAACTCGAGGAGGATCCCGTCGGGGTCCTGGAAGTAGATGGAGCGTACGAACACCCCGGGGTGCAACTCGTCGACGACGCCCCACTCGCTGTCGTCGTGGTTGGCGACGTCGGTGCAGTCGACCCCGGCGGCGCGCAGCCGGTCCCGGTAGTCGTCGATCCGTTCCGGTGGCACGGCGAACGCCACGTGGTTCATCGACCCGACGGCGCTGGTCAGGCTGCCCTGGTCGGGGCGCCCTGTCGGTGCCGACACGCCGGGAACGCCCTCGGGTGCATCGGGGAACCAGAAGAAGGCGAGGGCGTCACCGCCTCCGCAGTCGAAGAAGAAGTGCTGGCCCATGCCGGCAGGCAGCTCGATCGTCTTGACCAGGGGCATCCCGAGGACGTTGGTGTAGAAGTCGACCGTCCGTGCCATGTCCCGGCAGACGAGTGCCAGGTGGTTGATCCCCCGGAACTCGAAGCCCGCGTCGTCGGAGGGGGAGGAACGGGCGTCGTCGGGCTGGGCCATGGGTGCTCCTCGCAGTGGTGCCGGTTGGCCGGATACGGACGCCGACCGGTGGACGGGGCCAACCGTAACCCCCGCGCCCCGGCCGCGCCCCGTGGGGGCACCTGCCCCTCAGTCCCTCAGCTGCCCAGCAGGGCCAGCGCCTCGAGATCGATGGCCTGTTGCGCGTGGCGCCGCACGCTGGTGGTGAACATGCGGTCGCCACGCTCGGTCTGCCTGACCATCATCGACGCGCCCACCGCCATGAGGAGGCCTCCGAACGCCTCGCGTCGGAAGTCGGTGTGCAGGGCGCCGATCGGGTAGTCGGGCACGCCGGCGGCGACCAGCGCTTCGTGGTAGCCGGCGACGAGCGTGTCCGCCGCCGTCCGCCGCACCTCGGGCTCGAGGCTGCCACCGACGAAGTAGGCCAGGTCGTAGGCCCCGCAGCCCCAATTGACGGTCTGGAAGTCGACCACCGCCGGCTCGGGCCGGTCCGGGGTGAACAGGAGGTTGTCGAGTCGGAAGTCGGCATGGACGATGGTCCGTGGGCCCCGTGCTCGGGACATCCAGGTCCGCAGGCGGGGCACGAAGGCCTCGAGCAGTGCCCGGTGGTCGGGATCCAACCGGTCGCCGAAGCGCTCGAGGAATCCGGGGAACACCCCGGTCACCAGGGTGGCGGTCAACTCGTCACCTTCTGGCGACGACCGGTTGATCCATCCGGTGGCGGCGAGCCCCGGATCCTCCCAGCACGGACCGTGCAGGGCGGCCAGCTGCCGGAGGGCGGCGGCGGCCACGCCGGCGTCGCACCCCTCGATCTCGTCCCCCTGGGTCGCGTCCTCGAGGTCCTCCAACAGCAGGGTGAACCACGACTCCACCGGGTCGAGGGCGGCGAAGAGGAGCGCGGGCACGCGGGCGTCCACCCGGTGTGCCAGCTCCGCGTAGAACCGCACCTCGACCTCGTAGGCCCGCATCACCCGGCCGGTGTTCAGGCTCTGCCCGTCCTGTGACGCGAACTTTCCGACGACGCTGGACGGACCCGCCCGCGCCGGTTCGTAGCCGAGGTGGAAACGCACGGTGTCCGCCATCTGGCCGGTTCCCACCGGCGTCGCCTCCACTCTCACCACACGGGCCCCGCGGGCCAGGTGCCCGCGGTCGTGCAGGACGGCGGTCAGCCACGTGGAGTCGACCTCGGCGGCCGTCCTTCGGACCTCGTCGGCCCCGGCGGCACCCGTCGAGGGCCCGGTCACGCCCATGCCAGGTCGGCAGCCGCCCGGTCCAGGAGGCGCTGGATCTGCAGCCCCCGGGCGAGGTCGAGCGGGTGCGGCGTCCCGCGTACGGTGGCCACGAACTCGTCGACCACCGTGGTCGGCACTTCGGGATCGAAGCCGGCGGTGTCCACGTCGAGCACGCCGCCGCCCGTGTGGACCTCGACGCCGGCTCTCGGGTGGTCGACCGGGCTGTGCCCGGTGAGCGAGACCTCGCTCACCGGACCTCCCTCGTGATCGAGGAGGAGCCCGACCCAGCGACGGGGGTCACCGTGGGCGCGGATCCCGACGACGGGACCCAGTGCCGCGTCGAGCAGGTCGATGACGTGGGGGCCGAGGTCGAACAGCGGTCCCCGCTCCAGGCGCCACGGCGTGGCGAACATCCCGCCGAGGAACCCGTCGGAGAGGAACCGGCCGCATCCCCCGATCACTCGCGCGGCGGCCGCCGACGCCAGCAGCGCCCGTACGTCGCTTCGGTAGCGCCAGGTCAGGAGCATCTGGGTGGGGACGTCCGTCCGGGCCACCTCCTCGGCGAGTGACTCGGCCGCCGACAGGTCGAGCGCCACCGGCTTCTCCAGCAGGAGCGCCTTTCCCGCCCGGGCGGACGCGACGGCGAGAGTGGCCTGGACGTCCGGAGGGACGGCGAACGACACGGCGTCCACGTCGCCGAGGAACCGGTCGAACGAGTCGTATGCCACCGCTCCGAGCGGTACGGCGACGTCGCGGGCCGCGTCGAGCCGCCGGCCCCACACCGCGGCCAACGTGGTGGCCGGGTGGAGGGCGAACATCGGCGCGTGCACCAGGTGCGCCCACGGCCCGGCGCCGACGACGCCGACACGCAGGGGCGGGGCGTCGGATGCGACCGCCATTGATCAGCCTGCGGCCAGGACGGTGACGAAGTCACGGGTCCACCCGACCACGTACTGGTTGGCCGGGCGGTTCTGGCCGGGGATCCCCGTGGCGAGCGTGCCGCCCGGCGCCGGCGCCACCGCGATCTGCACCCATTCGGGGTTGATGTCGAGCTCCATCGCTGTCGTCGTCCCGGCCGACACCAGGGCGCCGGCGAGGTCGCTCGGGAGGGCGGACATGCTCCCGGCAAAGAGGAGGTCGCCCGCGGGATCTTCGCCCAGCGCGCTACGCGGGACCGAGCTGCCCCCACCGAGGGTGGCTCCCCAGGCTGCGACGTCGGCGATGTTCGGGCTGGGCTGGCCACCCACGACCAGCGGTGGGAGGTTCTGGCGGACGCTCGCCACCTGCTCCCCCTTGGCGGGCACCGTCTGGCCCCACACCCCGACGTGCCCGGTGCCGTCCGCGTCGATGACGAGGCTGGCGTAGCCGACCTGGAGGGGTACCAGGACCTGGCCGTTCAGCTCGAAGCCGCCTGCACCTGCCGAGGACTCGAAGCCGCCGTTGAACGCGGCGAGCAGCGATGCCGTCTCGTCGGGGCCGATGGCCGGCCCGCTGTCGGCCGACACCACCGCGTCGCCGCGTGGGGGATCACTGCTCCCCACGTGGAGCCCGAGGTGGGTCTGGCCGGCCCGGAACCGGTAGATCGTCACGGTGTGCCCGGAGGCCTCGGTGACAGTCTCGGTGTCGACGGCGATGGCGCCGTTGGCCCGGGCCACGACCGTCCATCCGGGCTGCTCGGTCGTGGTGGTCGTCGTAGGGGGGACGGTGGTCGTGGTCGTGGCCGGTGCCGCCGTGCCCGACGAGCACCCGGCGAGGACCGAACCGGCCAGGACCAGCGCGGCCGCCGCCGTCGTCGCGAGGACGCGTCTGCGTCGTTCCGGCGGGGGCGAGGTCGGGGGGGAGGTGTGCGGCACGGGGGAGCAGCTTACGAGACGAGGTGCGCCGCGAGGTGGCACGGCGGCGGCCGGAGGCGTCGGGGATGAGCCGCGCGGTCAGTCCAGGCCGGCGAGCCGCGGTGCGATGGTCAGTCCGCCGTCGACCCGTAGGACCTGACCGTTGACGAATGCGGCGCTGTCGGACAGCAGGAAGCCGACGGCGTGGGCGATGTCGTCGGGCGTGCCCAGGCGTCCGAGGGGATTCTGCTCGGCCAGCCGCGCCCGGCCGGCCTCGGAGACGCCGCGGGCCGCCGTGTCGGTGAGGATGAACCCGGGCGCCACGACGTTGCAGCGGATGCCGTCACGGCCGTAGCGGGCGGCCACGTGCCGGCCCAGCTGCTCGATCGCAGCCTTCGACACCCCGTACGCGACCCGGCGGTGCTCGCCGATCGAGGCCGAGCCGGACGAGATGAGCACGATGGCTCCCCCTCCCCGTTCCTGCATGATCGGGAGCACCCGGCGGACGAGGACCAGGCCTCCGGTGGCGTTGGTGCGCAGCACCCGGTCCCAGGTGTCGAGATCCACCTCGCCGGCGTCCAGATCGGACCGGAAGTCGGTCCACGCGGCGTTGTGGTCCAGGAGGTCGACACCCCCGAACCGCTCCCGGACCGCGGCCACCATGGTCGCCACGGCTACGGGCTCGGCGACGTCGCAGTCCATCCCCACCGCCTCGTGGCCGTCCGCGCCGAGGGACTCGGCGAGGGATCTCGCCCCCTCGCCGTCCTTGTCGGTCACGGCGACGCGGGCGCCGAGTCGGGCCAGGTGGGTCGCAGTGGCGGCCCCGATGCCCCGTGCCGCCCCGGTCACGATCGCCACCTTGCCGTCCAGCGCACCGGCCGTGGGCACGCCCGTCACGCCGGAGCCGGTCCGCTCGCCGGTCCGCTCGCCGGGCCCCGATGGGCGGCGGGCGGGTCGAGGTCACCGGTGGCCATGGGAGCACGGTAGCGAACGGGGCGGCCACCCGCGTCGGCGCGGACGCGAGCAAGCGCCCGTCCCACGGATCGGCGGGGAGCGGGCGCTCGGCTCTTTGCTGTACTCCGAGAGGGAACCGCGGTGGGGAATGGCTACCAGGGAACTCGGACGTTCCTGTCGTGGCACCGCCCGCGCTCCGGGCCGCGTGCACCTGACGAACCTGGGCCTACGGTCGGACGACCGTCGATCCCTCGCCGCCCGCTCTCAGAACGGGCCACCTGTGCGACATGGCATAGGCGCCTCCTCGGGGACCCTGGCGAATCCCTCGAACACCACTGTAGGGACCGACGCCGCACCCGTGCAGAGGCGAAGGTCCCGATCTCGGAGCTGTCCGGCGGGCGTGGCCCCCTCCGTTCAGGCGGCCACCAGTGACGGACGGGACACCGCGAAGATCGCCAGGCACCCGAGCGCCGTGACCAGCGTCCACGACCATGCGGCGCGAGGCCGGGAACGGAGGGTGGTGACGACGACCAGGGCGGCGGCGCCCAGGGTCACGACCAGCAGCCCCGACGCTGCCGGCCGGTCGCTCCCGCCGAGCAGCCAGACGGTGAGAGCGCAGGAGGTCAGGAGCGCGACGCCGGTGAACAGCGCCCCCCGGGCGCTCATGCGCTGGGGGATGCCGGCGATCCCGGACCGGGCGTCGTCCGCGCGGTCGGCCAGGGTGTTGACGAAGTGTGCCCCCACGCCAAGTAGGGCGGTGGCGACCATCACCGGGGGTCGGGGCCACGGGTGGAGCGGGAGCCCGAGCGTGACGAAGGCGGGGAGGAGCCCGAAGGCGACGGCGTAGGGCACCGGGCTGACCACGGTCGCCTTCAGCCCGAGGTTGTAGGCCCAGGCCGAGGCGACGGCCGTCAGGTGGACGGCCGCGGCGCGCCATCCGGACAGCAGCGACAGCGGGACGGTCGCCACCAGGGCGGCGCAGGCTGCCAACCGTACGGCGCCGACCGAGACGTCTCCGGCCACGATCGGCTTGTCGGTACGGCCCACGGCACGGTCGCGTCCCGCATCGAACCAGTCGTTGCTCCATCCGGTCGAGAGCTGGCCGGCCAGGACGGCCAGTGCCACGGCGCCGCAGCCCGCCGCGCCGCGCCCGGCCAGCCCGGCCAGCGCGGTGGTGGCGGTCACGACGGCCAGGGTCGGCTGCAGGTGGCAGGCACGGACGAGCCCGGCCACGGGGCCGCCCCGCACCGTCGCCATCGGTCGCTGCGGGGCCACGTACCACCCTACGTCGACCGGTGGCGGCCGGAGGGCCCCGGTGGGTGCCCCGTCGGATAGGGACGGTCAGTCGGTCCGCCCTGGCGAGCCCATCGGGCCGGCGACGAGGAGCTCGCCGTCGTGGCCCGCCCCGGCCAGGAGGCGGTCGATCCCGGCGGCCGTGACCGGTCGTGAGATCAGGTACCCCTGTCCGTGGTCGCAGTGCTCCCTGCGCAGCCCCTCGATCTGACTGACCTGCTCGATCCCCTCGGCCAGGGTCACCAGTCCGAGCGTGCGTCCGAGCTCCACCAGGGTGTGGATGAGCGCGGCGGCATCGGGTGAACCGCTCATCTCCGACACGAACGAACGGTCGATCTTGAGGATGTCCACCGGGAACTGGCGCAGGTAGGCCAACGAGGAATACCCGGTCCCGAAGTCGTCGATGGCCAGCAGCACACCGAGGTCCTTCAGGCGGTGGAGCCGGGCCACCGTGGCGTTCGCGTCCTTCATGAGGACGGACTCGGTGATCTCGATGACGAGCGAACTGGGGGACAGGCCGTGGGCCCGGAGTGCGCCGCGGACATCCTCCACGAACGAGTTGGCGTCGAGCTGGCGCATGGATGCGTTGACCGACACGGTCAGGTCGTGGCCGGCGGACCGCCAGACGGCGAGCTGGCGGCAGGCCTCGTCCAGCACCCAGCGTCCGACGTCGACGATGTCACCGGTGTCCTCGAGTACGGCGACGAACCTGTCGGGGGTCAGCAGGCCCTTGGTCGGGTGTTGCCAGCGGATCAGGGCCTCGACGCCCCGGAGCTCCAGCCGGCCGAGGTCGACGATCGGCTGGTACAGGAGGCGGAACTCGCCCCGGGCCAGGGCCGAGTCGAGCTCGGTCCGGAGCGTGAGCCGATCGCTCGCCGCCACGTGCATGGCTCCCTGGAAGATGACCGCCTGGTCGCGGCCCGACCCCTTGGCCCGGTAGAGGGCGATGTCGGCGTCCCGCAGCAGTTCCGGCGCACTCTGCCGGTCGCCGACCGCGATCCCCACGCTGGCGGACACGGTGATCGGCAGTCGCTCGAATCCCTCGATGTAGAAGGGCGGACGCAGTACCTGGCGGATCCGCTCGGCGATCGCCCGTGGTCCGTCGGCCAGCGAGATGCCCTCGGCCAGGATGACGAACTCGTCGCCGCCGAGCCGCCCCACCGTGTCGCTCGAACGCAACAGGCCCACCAGTCGGCTGGCGACGGACTGCAGGAGCCGGTCTCCGGCCTCGTGGCCGAGTGAGTCGTTGGCGTCCTTGAAGTTGTCGAGATCCACGAAGAAGGCGGCCACGGGCTGGCTCTCTCGCCGTGCCCGCACCAGCATCCGCTCGGCCCGGTCGAGGATGAGCTGACGGTTGGCCAGCCCGGTCAGGGGGTCGTGGAGGGCGCGGTGGGAGAGGAGTTCCTCGAACTTCTTCCGCTCGGTTGTGTCGCGGACGTTGGTCACGTAGCCGGCGACCGATGGTCGCTGCAGTTGGTTGGAGACCACCGCCTCGACGTCCCGCACGCTGCCATCCCTTCGCAGCATCCGGAACTCGACGACCGCCGTGTCCGACGATGCCTGGAATTCGGCGTCGAGCCGTCGGCGCAGCAGAGCCTGGTCGTCCGGGTGGACGTAGTCGGTGGCCCGGGCACCGACCAGCTCACCGGGTCGGTACCCGAGGAGTTCGGTCACCGCCGGGGACAGGTACCGGTACAGGCCTTCCTCGTCGATGATCATGGTGATGTCCGACGAATTCTGGATGAGTGACCGGAACCGGTCCTCGCTCAGTCGCACCGCGGCGTCGGACTCCTCCCTCTGCTCAACGGTGGCGCCAGCCATCCGGATGACGAAGAAGAGGACGAACACCCCCATGATGGACAGGGCGGTCGCCTGGGCGAAGGACAGTCGGGACGGGAGCCACCCCTTCCAGATGCAGAACTGCCCGATACCGATGCCGATGAAGCTCCACAGGGCGACCGGCCGCCAGGTCCAGGACCCCTCGCCTGCGATGTCGGCGAGCGCCACGAAGGCATAGGCGCCCCACAGCACGGGGCCCCATCCGGTCAGATAGATGACGGAGGTGACCGCGGCGATCTGGACCGCCACCCGCAGGTGGAACGTGACATGTGACGGAATCCGGGCATGGAGTCGGTCGACCACGAGGTTGGTCACCGGCACGGCGATGAAGATGCCCAACCACACCCAGGCCGACTCGTGCGCGACGAAGTCGAAGTGCATGAGCCCCAGGATCGCGACGAAGGCGGCCGGCCCGATCAGGTAGCCGAGGGTGGTGGGCTGGAGTCGCCGGCGCGCGGTCCCCGCTCGGGTGCCGACGGGCACCGGCTCCACATCCTCAGGCTGGGCACTTCCTGCCTGGTCGGGCATCGTCCCCTCTTCACGTTCGGCCGCGGTATCCCGGCCCCTGCATGTTCGGCGTCTCTTGCATGTTCGGCGTGACGGGGCCGCGACTTGAACGGAGGCACAGCGGCCGTGGGTCCCGTCCCGACGGATGGTCAGCGACGATGCAGGATCCCGCGGACGTAGGCCGCCTGACCCGCGTGCTGGAGGTCGTCGGCGATCACGCTCACCAGGCGAACGCCCACCGTCACCGGCGGGTCCCAGGCGCGGTCGACGACCCGGTCGAGGTCGGCGTCTTCCAGGGCGGCCACGTAGGCGACGGTGGCGGCGTGCACGTCCTCGAAGTAGCCGAGGAGCGAGGCGGCATCGGCCACCACGGCCTCGACCGCGTCGGCGTCGTGCCCGTACCCGGTGTCCGACTCGTCGAAGGGCAGAGCGAACCGGTCGGCCCACCCGGCCGAGTTCCACACCTGTGCGACCCCGGCCAGCGCCGCCACGTGGTCGTCCTGGATCCGGGTCAGGTGCCAGACCAGCCAGGCGATGGAGTTGGACTCGGCGTCGGGGCGGTATGCGAGCTCCTCGACGGTGAGCCCGTTGGCCGCCGGGTGGACGGCATCGCGGACCCGCTCGAAGGCGTCCGTCAGCACGGTTGAACCACGCATGGGTGTCCTCCCTGGTCGCTCGGCACCGGGCGTTCCACCCGGCGCGCGCCCGTGCGGGGTGGCGCCGGCCCAGTCTCCCCCATCGGCGGCGGTCACGCCGCGTTGGCGACGTGACCGGTCGGAGCTGCTCCGACGCCTCCTGCGAGCGCGGCCTCGAGCACCTGGTCCACGTGGGTGGCCAGTACGAACCGCAGGCCCTCCCGGACGGTGTCGGGCACGTCCTCGAGATCGGGCCCGTTCCGGGCCGGGAGGACGACGGTGGTCAGTCCGGCCCGGTGGGCGGCCAGCACCTTCTGGCGCACGCCGCCGATCGGCAGCACCCGGCCCTGGAGCGTGACCTCGCCGGTCATGCCCACCGTGGGCGAGACGGCGCGACCGGTCAGCAGGCTGACCAGGGCCGCGGTCATGGTGACACCGGCCGAGGGCCCGTCCTTCGGAACGGCGCCCGCCGGAACGTGCACGTGCAGGCGCTTGCCGTCGAACGCGCCGGGATCGACGCCCAGCGCAGTGGCATGGGAGCGCACGTAGGACAGCGCGATCTCCGCCGATTCCCGCATGACCTCCCCCAGCTGGCCCGTGATGGTCAGGCCTTCGGGGCCGTCCATCATCGTCACCTCCACCGAGAGCACGTCGCCCCCGGCCCCGGTCACGGCCAGTCCGGTGGCGACGCCCGGCACCGACGTCGGGTCTGCCGACTCGAAGAAGTACCGGGGTCGGCCCAGCCAGGTGCGAACGTCTCCACCGCCGATGACGAGGGGGTGGACGCCACCGAGCTCGGCGCCCGCCACCTTCCCGGCCACCTTGCGCATGAGCGTACCGAGCTCGCGCTCGAGCCCCCGTACACCGGCCTCCCGCGTGTAGTCGGCCACAAGCACGTGCAACGCGTCGTCCGTCAGGACCACGTCCTCCCCGGCCAGCGCGGCCTGTGCGCGATGCCGGTCGACGAGGTGGTTCCGGGCGATGGCGACCTTCTCGTCCTCGGTGTAGCCGTCGAGCCGGATGACCTCCATCCGGTCCAGGAGCGGGCCCGGAACGGTGTCGATCACGTTGGCGGTGGCCAGGAACAGCACGTTGGACAGGTCCAGCTCGACCTCGAGGTAGTGGTCACGGAAGGTGTGGTTCTGGGCGGGATCGAGCACCTCGAGGAGGGCCGAGGCCGGGTCGCCCCGGAAGTCCGAACCCAGTTTGTCGACCTCGTCGAGCAGCACGACCGGGTTCATCGAACCGGCCTCGCGCAGCGCCCGTGCCAGGCGGCCGGGCTGGGCGCCGACGTAGGTGCGCCGGTGCCCGCGGATCTCGGCCTCGTCGCGTACACCGCCGAGTGACACCCGGACGAACGAGCGACCGAGTGCACGGGCCACCGACTCCCCCAGTGAAGTCTTGCCGACGCCCGGGGGGCCGACGAGCGCCAGGATCCCGCCCCCGCTCCGCCTGCCGACCGGGACCAGGCCCCGGTCGACCTGGAGCTTGCGGACGGCGAGGAGTTCGAGGATGCGCTCCTTCACGTCGGACAGGCCGTCGTGGTCGTCGTCGAGGATGCGGGCGGCCTCGGCCAGGTCGATGCGATCCTCGGACTCGACACCCCACGGCAGATCGAGGACGGTGTCCAGCCACGTCCGGATCCAACCGTGCTCGGGGCTCTGTTCGGGGGTGCGCTCCAGCTTGGTGATCTCCCGGGCGACCGCGGCGGCCACCGGTCCGGGGAGGTCGAGCGCCGCGGCGCGCTCCCGGTAGCCGACCGGTCCGACCTCGTTGTCGCCGTCCTCACCGAGCTCCTTGCGGATGGACTCGAGCTGGCGGCGCAGGAGGAATTCACGCTGGGTGCGTTCCATGCCCTCCTCGACGTCGGTCTTGATGCGTTCCCGCAATGTGATGTCGGCGAGGACCTCGCGGGCCCAGCCGAGCACCAGACGGAGACGCTCCTCCACGTCGACGGTCTCGAGCACCGCCACCTTCTGGTCGAGTGTCAGGTCGGGCGAGTAGCCGGCCAGGTCGGCCACGCGGCCGGGATCGGCGGCGTCCGGCAGGCGCTCCGCCAGTCGCCCGGCCCCACGGGACACCAGGATGTTCTCCACCATGGCGCGGTACTCGCGGGCGAGCTCCACCGCGGTGGGGGCGACCTCCGCGTCCGCGACCAGCTCGACCTCGACCCACAGCGCGCGCCCGGTGCCCGGGACCGCGGTGCCGAGTCGGGCACGCCCGACGCCCCGCACCGCGACCGCAGCCATGCCGCCGGGCAGCTCACCCCGCTCCGCCACCTCGGCGACCACGCCGACCGACGCGTAGCGCCCGTCGATGAACGGGACGATGACCAGGGACCCGTCGGCGGCCTCGGCCGCCTCCACCGCGGCGACGGACTCGTCGGACTCGAGGGCCATCGTGAAGACCATCCCCGGGAGCAGGACGCCCGAGGTCAGGGGGAGCAGGGGCAGGTTGTCGTGGGGCATGTGCGTCCGTCCTTCGGTATCCACATCGGTGGGGACGGTCCAACGCCGCGCCCGACGAAACATTCCCGACCGTCCCGACCGGGTCCCCGGCGGGACCCGACACGGTTCGGGGACCAGGAGGCGCCGATAGGCTCGCTGTGCCCGGCGGGCACGGCGACACGACGAGGAGGGCGCGTGACTGGGACCTGCACCCACATGGACACGGTGAACGAGGTGACACCCTCCGGCCCAGGCTGCGAGGAGTGCATGCGGACCGGCGGAGCGTGGGTCCACCTTCGTCTGTGCATGGCCTGCGGCCACGTCGGCTGCTGCGACAGCTCCCCCGGCCGGCACGCCACGGCCCACTACCACTCGTCGCCAGGGCACCCGCTCGTCCGCTCGTACGAGCCGGGCGAGGACTGGTGGTGGTGCTACGCCGACGAGGTCGGCTTCGAGGTCGACGGCGCACCGTCGGCACCGTCCCACCCCTGACCGGTCGGGACGCCCGTCCACGCCGACGCGGTGTGTCGGGGCGAACCCGGACGGGTGACGGCAGCAGGATGCCCGGAAGCAGGGCCCCGTAGACTCCGGTGACCGTCGACCGCCCGTCACCGATCCCGAACAACGAGGTGTCCCGATGACCTACTGCCTCGCACTGCGGCTCCAGGAGGGGCTCATCTTCCTCGGCGACACCCGGACCAACGCCGGGGTCGACAACGTGAGCACCTACCGGAAGGTGCACCTGTTCCAGCCCGCCCCGGACCGGTGCTTCGTCCTCGAGTCGGCCGGCAACCTGGCCACCACCCAGGAGGTGCTCGACCGGATCGACCACGACCTCACCGACCCCGGCGCCCACGAGAGCCTGGCCACCGTCGGCCACCTGTTCGAGGCCGCGCTGTACGTGGGCCGGCTGGGCCGCGAGGTGGCGGCACGCCACCACGCGGCGCTGTCGGAGGTGGGTGCCGACGGCACCGCCACCTTCCTCCTCGGTGGGGAGATCCAGGGTGACGAGCCGGACATCCTGCTCATCTACCCCGAGGGCAACTACATCCGCGCCTCCGACGACCGACCGTTCCTCCAGATCGGGGAGAGCAAGTACGGGAAGTTCACCCTGGAACTCGCCGTGGTCTCGCAGGTCAACCTCACCACCGCCACCAAGATCGCGCTCACCTCGATGGTGAGCACGGCGGGGGCCAACCTGTCGGTGGGGCCGCCCTACGACCTGGTCATCTACCGCAGCGGTTCCTTCCAGCCGTTCGTGGCACGGATCAACGCCGACTCACCCTTCCTCAGCCGGCTCGAGGCGGTGTGGGCGAAGCACCTCCACGAGGCCATCGCCGACCTTCCCACGATCGAGGAGGGGGATCTCGAGACGTGACCGGTGACGGCGGTACCGTCGCAGCGCAGGACGGCGCTCCCCGCTTCGACCCGATCGGTGACGCACTCGGGCGGATCCGCGCCGAGTTCCTGGACGACGACCGTGGCGCGGTCGCCGACGACATCCCGGAGCTCGGCGGTGCCGATCCCGCCGCCTTCGGGCTCGCCCTGGTCGGGACGGCGGGATCCGTGTACCGGGCGGGCGAGGCGGAGCTGCCCTTCACCGTCCAGTCCATCTCCAAGCCCTTCACCTACGCCCTCGCACTGGCCGACATCGGCGTCGCCGGAGTCCTGGCGCGGGTGGGCGTGGAGCCCAGTGGCGAGGCCTTCAACGCCGTCAGCCTGGAGCCGGGGACCGGCCGGCCGTCCAACCCGCTGATCAACGCCGGTGCCATCCTCACCACGTCGCTGGTGCGGGGGACGGGTCCGGCGGAACGCTTCGAGCGGATCCTCGACCTGTTGTCGCGCTGCGCGGGGCGCGACCTCGGGGTCGACGAGGCCGTGTTCCGGTCGGAGCACGACACCGGTGACCGGAACCGGGCGCTCGCCTACCTGATGCGGCACGCCGGGTCGCTGTCGGTGGACGTCGAGGATGTCGTCGACACCTACTTCCGGCAGTGTTCGATCCTGGTGACGGCGGTCGACCTGGCGACGATGGCCGCCACGCTCGCCAACGGCGGTGTGAACCCGCGGACCGGCGACGACGTGGTCGAGCGGTCCGTGGCGGAGCAGGTGCTCACGGTCATGGCCACGTGCGGCATGTACGACTTCTCGGGGGAGTGGCTGTTCCGGGTCGGTCTCCCCGCCAAGTCCGGGGTATCGGGTGGGATCGTCGCCGTCAGCCCGTCCCAATTCGGGATCGGGCTGTACAGCCCACGGCTCGACGGGCGCGGCAACAGCGTGCGGGGCGTGGCGGCGAGCGGGGCGATCTCGCAACGGTTCAGCCTCCACCTGATGCACCAGGTCGGGCGCAGTGCGCCCACGTTCGAGCGCGTCGTACCCCGCGAACGGGCGGGCGGCGCCTCCGACGGGGCGGGCGCCGCGCCAGGGGTGGGCGGTCCGTCGCTGGACCCCGACATCGCCGTCCTGGCCGTGCAGGGATCGCTCGAGTTCGCGGCGGCCGAGCAGGCCCTGCTGGCCCTGGGTGCCCGTGCCGACGACGGTGACTGGCCCGACGCACTGGTTATCGACCTCGTCCACGCGACACGCTGCCACCCGGTCGCGGCCGCGCTGATCGACGCCATGATCGGCCGGATCGAGGAACGCGGTGTGCCGGTGGTCACCGTCGACCGCCGGGAGCGCAGGCTGCTCGCATCCTCGGCAGAGTTCACGACACGGGAGGACGCGCTGGCGTACTGCCGCGGTCGCCGGTAGGAGCGCTGAGCCCCCGGCCGGCGGCCCCTGCCGGCGGCGCCGGTCAGCCGTGCTGCCAGACCCGGCTGGCCAGGGTGCGGAGCCCGGGGAGCGCGGCCCGGTCGAGCCGCGCGACCTGGTCCCCGTCGAGGCTCCAGCCCAGTGCTCCGGCGTTCTCCTCCGCCTGGCGGCGGTTCTTGGCGCCCGGGATCGGCACCGCCCCCTTGGCGATCACCCAGTTGAGGGCGACCTGGCTCGGGAGCCGGTCGCCGTGGGCCTCGCCGACGGCACGCAACTCGGCCACGATCCGGTCGACCGCTGCCATCGGGTGGTTGGAGAAGGTGCGTTTGCCGGGCGGCGGATGGGCGGCGGTGTACTTGCCGGTGAGGCGGCCCTGGCCGATGGGGGAGTAGGCGAGAGGGAGGACGCCGAGGTCGACGCACGCGGCGAGCAGGCCTGAGGTCTCCGGCGACCGCCGGAGCAACGAGAACTCGATCTGGTTGGTGGCGAGCCGCAGTCCGCGGCGTTCCAGGGCCGCGGCCATCGACCGGGTCTCCCTGATCGAGTAGTTCGACACGCCGACCGCCCGCACGAGGCCCTCGCCGTGGGCGGCGGCCAGCGCGTCGGCCAGCGCCGCGTGCGACCGCAGGCTGACCGGGCCGTGGATCTGGTAGAGGTCGACGGCATCCGCGTCCAGCCGGGCGAGCGACGCCCGGAGCGACGCCAGGAGTGCGCTCCGGACGTTCAGCTTCCACGGCGACGGCATGAATTTGGTGGCGAGCACCACGGCGCCGGCCCGGCCGGGGTCGGCCGCCAGCAGCGAGCCGATGATCCGCTCGCTCTCCCCACCCCCGTAGACCTCGGCCGTGTCGAACAGGGTGACACCGGCGTCGACCGACGCGTCCCACGCGTCGCGGATCGAGTCGCGGGTGAGCCCGGTGTCGTAGGTGCCCATGCCCCAGGTCGACGAGTCGCCCCATGCCCAGGTGCCCACACCCAGCAGGGGGACGGTGACCTCGGTACCGGCCAGCGTGTACGAGTCGGGGGGCATGGGGCCACCGTACCCGTGGGACGTCCGCGCCCGGGGCGGCCGACTCCGGGGCGCGAGACTGCCGGCATGGGAACCGACACAGCACGGGACGCACTCGCCGCCTGGCGTGCGGCCTTCCCCGCCGACGCCTTCACCGACGACACCCACCTCCGCCGCCTCCTGGCCCGCGACCTGTCGGCCGACCGGCTCGCCGCGCTCGAGGTCCGGGCACACGCGTTCGCCGGCGACGTGGCCGCCGTCGTGGCGCCGGCAGCCGCCCGCTACGAGCAGCGGTCCCACCTGCCCGAGCTCGACCGGTGGGACCCGATCGGCCGACGGACGGAGTCGGTCGAATTCGACCCCGCCTACCACCGTGCCGGCGAGCGGGTCTGGGCCAGCGGCCTCGTGGCGCTGTCGGGCACGCCCGGCTCGGCCTACGAGCAGGCCACCCTCCTCTACCTCCTGTCGTTGGAGGGCGAGGCCGGGCACGCCTGCCCGGCCACCTGCACCATCGGTCTGGCCCGGGCCCTGCGCCGGGCCGCCGACCCCGGGGTGCGCGACGCGTTCCTACCAGCCCTGGTCGACCCCGATTACTACTCGGCGGTGCGCGGCTCGCAGTTCCTGACCGAGGTACAGGGGGGCTCCGACGTGGGGGCCAACGTGTGCGCGGCGGTGCCCACGGGCGACGGCACCACCTACCGGGTCACCGGCGAGAAGTGGTTCTGCTCCGTGGCCGACGCCGGCCAATTCTTCCTCACCGCACGCGTCGAGGGCGCTCCCGGGGGGACCCGGGGACTGGGGAGCTTCGTGGTCCCCCGTGAGGTCGACGGCAGGCCGAACGGGTTCGCGCTCCGGCGGCTCAAGGACAAGCTCGGCACACGCGGGCTGGCCTCCGGCGAGATCGATTTCGAGGACGCCCTGGCCTGGCCCGTCGGGCCGGTGGAGCACGGGTTCCGCACCGCGGTGGGCATCGTGCTCAACACCAGCCGGTGGATGACCGCGGTGGGCGACGCCGGCATGATGCGGCGGGCGTGGCTGGAGGCGTCGGCCTACGCCCGCCACCGCGAGGCGTTCGGTCGGCCCATCGGGGAGTTCCCGGCAGTCCGGCGGACCCTGGCCGACATGGCGTCGGTGTCGGTGGGCGCCCTCCACCTGGTGATGGCGCTGACCGGACTCGAGGACCGCATCGACGCCGGCACCGCCGGCGAGGGGGATGTCCTGCTGCACCGGTTCCTGGTGAACGTGACCAAGTACCTGGTGTCGGTGCAGGCCACCGGGGTGGTCCACTCGGCGGTCGAGGTGCTCGGGGGGAACGGCGCCATCGAGGATTTCAGCGTGCTGCCCCGGCTCTACCGCGATGCCATGGTCTACGAGTCGTGGGAGGGGAGCCACAACGTCCTCGTGGCCCAGGTGCTCAGCGACCTGCGGCGCCTCCCGGTCCTGGAGGCGGTGGCGGCATGGCTCACCACGCTGGTCGGCGCGGTCGACGACGTCGGACGGGCCGCCCGGCTGGCCCAGGTGCTCGACCGCGTGCTGGCCGCCGCGCGGCGCTGCGCCGACGACGCCGAGTACGGGGCCTGGCACTTCCGGGACGTGGTCGACCGCATCGGGGACCTGGCCGAGATCGCCCTCCTGGCCGCGGGCGGCGAGGACGCGCTCTCCGGGCACCTGTTCGAACTCCTGGTCGACACCGGGGCGCGCACCGGCCACGACGACGGCTATCCGGCCCGCGTCGACGCCGCACTCGCCGCCGTCGGGTGGGCCCCGGGACGGTAGCGGGGCGGCGGCACACCGGCGACGTCGCGGGCCCCTGGCGGTCGACGCTCAGCGACCGGGGGCCGACACCAGCGGACAGCGGTCGAGGTCGGCCACGTCGGTCACCCCGGTGAGCGAGAGCGCCACCCGCAGTTCGTCGCGGATGACCGACAGGGCATGGGCGACGGCCCGCTCACCGCCGGCCGCCACCGGCCACGCCCAGGCCCGCCCGAGCAGGCAGGCCCGGGCACCGAGTGCCAGCGCCCTGACCACGTCGAGCCCGCTCCGGATCCCGCCGTCGACCAGGACGTCGAGTCGGTCCCCCACGGCGTCGGCCACCGGCCCGAGGGCCCGGATGGTCGACGGGGTGCCGTCCAGCTGGCGGCCCCCGTGGTTCGACACGACGACGCCGTCGGCGCCCCGGTCTGCCGCCTGGCGGGCGTCGTCGGGATCGAGGATCCCCTTCAGGACCAGTCGGCCCGGCCAGTGTCGCCGCACCCAGTCGAGGTCGTCCCAGGTCACCGACGGATCGAACTGCGCGTCCACCCAGGCCTGGAAGTCGGTGGGACTCACCGCGCCCGGCACGGCCTTCTCCAGGTTGCCGAAGGTGTGGGGCCGGCCCCGCAGCCCGACGTCCCGGGCCCAGGTCGGGTGGAGCCCCAGGTCGAGACCCCGGAGCACGGTGCTGCGCAGCGACGGTGCTCCGGACATGCCGTTGCGGGTGTCCCGGTAACGGGAGCCGACGGTGGCGAGGTCCACGGTGAGCACCAGGACGGGGCAGCCGGCGGCGGCGGCACGGGACATCAGGTCCTCCGCATAGGAGCGGTCCCGCATCACGTAGAGCTGGAACCAGACGGGGTCGGTCACCGCGGCGGCGACCTCCTCGATGCCGCAGATCGAGACGGTGGACTCGCAGAACACGACACCGGCGGACGCCGCCGCCCGCGCCGCCTGGGCCTCGGCCCGGGTGGCGAGCATCCCCGCCAGTCCGACCGGGCCAAGTACCACCGGCATCGACAGCGCCTGCCCGAGCACGTTCGTCGACAGGGTGAGTCCCGACACGTCGCGCAGGACCCGCTGGCGGAGCCGGATGCCGGCCAGGTCGTCCACGTTGGCGGCCAACGTGGACTCGGCGAAGGACCCACCGTCGACGTAGTCGAACAGTTGCCGGGGTAGGCGGCGGCGCGCCAGTTCCCGGTAGTCGCCCACCGATCCGGGGGCGACGCCGAGCGGCCGGTCGGGGAGGAATCTGCTCACCGTATGGACGCTAGCCAGCCGACGCCCGCCCGTCCCGGCGACGGTACCGGTGTGACCAACGGCCCTAGGCCGGGCCCACCCCCGACGGCATGGTGGAGGCAGTTGAGCACGAGGAGGATCCGTGGACGATCGGACCGACACAGGGTGGCGCCGTACGACCGGGTGGGGGCGGTCGTGACCGTCGTCACCGAGGGGGCGGCCCCGCCGATGGCCCGGCCGGCCCTGCGGCGGCTCGAGGTACCCGAGGTCCGCCAACTCCGCTACGACGTCGACCGGCGCCCGTTCCTGGTCCTGATGGAGACGACCCGGGCCTGCGACCTGGCGTGCGCCCACTGCCGAGCCGAGGCACAGCCGGTCTGCGATCCGGACGAGCTGTCCACCGCCGAGGTGACCGCGGTGCTCGACGACCTGGCCACGGCCGGCGCCCCCCGCCCGATCGTGGTGCTGACCGGGGGTGACCCGTTCAAGCGGTCCGACCTGCGGGAACTCATCGGTCACGGTGCCGCTCTCGGCCTGGCCATGGCGGTGTCGCCGTCGGGCACCCCGCTCGCCACCGAATCGAACCTCGCCGGGGTGCGGGCGGCGGGAGCCGGCGTCGTCTCGTTCTCGCTCGACGGCGCCGCGGCCGCGACCCATGATGCGTTCCGCGGCGTCCCGGGTTCGTTCGCGCTCACCGTGGAGGCGTGCCGGGCGGCCCGTAGTGTGGGCCTCCGGCTACAGGTCAACACGACGGTGACGGCGGCCACCGTCGACGAGCTGCCGGAGACCGTCCGGCTCGTCCGTGGGCTCGACGCCGGGCTCTGGAGCGTGTTCTTCCTGGTTCCGACCGGCCGTGGCCGGAGCCTGGGCGCGCTCGACGCCGACGAGGTCGAGGACGTCCTGCACCTCCTGGCCGAGGCGTCGGGCACCGTGACCCTGAAGACGACCGAGGCGCCGCAGTACCGACGGGTGCTGCACGAGCGCGCGGCGCGCGGTCCCGCCGCCGCCGGCGCCGGGCGCGGGCCCCTCTACCACCGGCTCCACGATCGCCTGAGCGAGGCGCTCGACGCAA
>JAKAZC010000076.1 GCA_021826655.1 Actinomycetes bacterium
ACGTCGTGCACCATCTCCGAGGATTGTGCGTTGGCCTTCTCGGGCTGGTTCAGGATGATCCGGGCAATGTTCCCCTCCCTCTCGTAGATCACCGCCTCGAGCTTCGTCGTGATCTTCTCCGGCACGCGTGTCTCCCCCTCCTGACGAAGGTTGACAGATCCCCCATCTGCACAACCCCACGGAGGATACCGGGTCGGTCGCCCGATGACGAGGGAACCCGCGGCTGCAGGTGCGAGCGCCGGCCGGGCGCGCCCACGGCGAGAGCGGCAGCCCCGGCGCGCGGTGGTGGGGGACCCGGCCCGAGATGGCACCGGCGACCTCCGGGCACGTCCGAACGCGACGGCACGGTGACGCCACGCGTGATGGCGTCGTGGAGCCTGGGAGGGGACTCGAACCCCTGACCTGCGCATTACGAGTGCGCTGCTCTACCAGCTGAGCTACCCAGGCCGGAACCCCGTCAGGCTAACCGAATCTCCTCGGTGCGCCGGCCGGGAGAGATCAGCCCGCGATCCCGCCCAGCCGCACGAACAGGGCCTCCAGCATGAGGGCCTCGTTCGGGTTGTGGTCGAGGGACTCGGCGGCGTCGCCGATCAGGTCCACCGCTCTGACGTACCCGGTGGCCGACGACGGTCGCGCCTCGGGCTGGAGCGCGCCGGCGAGGCGCGCCCGGTACGCGCGGGCCAGCACCGCGAGGCCCGCGCGGATCTCGTCGGTGCGCCATCGCCGCTCCTCGCGGTGCTGGCGGTCGACGATCTCCTTGCGGCCGGGGACGCTCGTCTCGCCCAGCGACTTGGCCTCGGCATCGAGGTCCGACAGCTGCTCGGCGTGCCGGCGCCGGAGCGGCGCGAGCGCCGACTCCGTCGCCGCCAGCGCGGCGCCGCTCAGCTCGCCGACGGTCGCACCCGTGCCGTCCAGCCGGGTGGGGATGGATCGCCAGAGCTCGAGGCGCTCGGCGTAGGTCTCGTCCTCCGACAGCAGCGCGGCACGATGGATGTCGCCCCCCGCCCCCTCGGCGATCGCCGCGGCCGTCTCCGCGTCCGATCCGCGGGCGGTGAGCCAGTCGACGACCACGGCCGTCGGCACCGGGGGGAACAGGACCTCGGCACAGCGGCTCGCCACGGTCACCAGCTCCGGGGGGACGTCCTCGGCGAGGAGGAGGAAGACCGTCGTCGTCGGCGGCTCCTCCACCGTTTTGAGGAGGGCCGGCGCCGCCCGGATGGCGAGGTGCACGTCCGGAACCACCAGGACCTGGCGGCGGGCCTCGAGCGGGCGCCGCTGCGCCAGGCCGACGAGCCGGCGGGCGTCGTCGACGCTCAGGGACGCGCCCGTCCGCTCGACCGTCACCAGGTCCGGATGGGTCCCCGCCAGTGCGCGGCGGCAGTGCTCGCACCGGTCGCAGCCGCCGTCGGGGCACAGGAGGGCCGCTGCGAACCCCGTGGCAGCGAGGCGGGTCACCGGGCCCGACCCGCGGAACAGGTAGGCGTGCACCGGCACCCTGGACGCGGCCCGCAGCGTCGCCACCGCGGTGGGCTGGCCCACCATGTCGGCGAACAGCGCGGCGACCGGCACGTCGCGTAAGTCGGGTGCGCCGGAGAGCCCGTCGGTGCTCACGAGGGGACCGCTCCCACGGGCCAGCCGAGGCGCTCGCGCACCCCCTGGGCCACCGCCGCAGCCACCCGGTCGACGGTCCCGCTGCCGTCGACGACCAACCAGGTACGCGGGTCCTCGGACGCCTGGCGGAGGAAGCCCTCGCGGACCCGGCGGTGGAAGTCGGGCTCGAGCCGCTCGAGCCGGTCCGGGGAGGACGCCGCCATCCGGTCCCGTGCCACCTCGGGTGGGACGTCCACCAGCACCGAGAGGTCGGGCCACCGCCCGCCCGCGCCCCAGTCGACCAGGCCCCGTAGCGCCGTCACGTCGAGTCCCCGGCCACTTCCCTGGTACGCCAGGGTCGAACCGGAGAAGCGGTCGGTGACGACCCACCGGCCTGCGGCCATCGCCGGCTCGATCAGCTCGGCGACGTGCTGGGCCCGGTCGGCCACCATCAGCAGTGCCTCGGCCCGCTCCGACAGGGCGATCCGATGGTCGCCGAGCATCACCGCCCGCAGGACCTGCCCGAGGCGGGTGTCACCCGGTTCGAAGGTCAGCCGCGCGCCGGTCGCCTCGGCGAGCAGGCGGGCCTGGGTCGACTTCCCGCACCCGTCGATGCCCTCGACGGCGACGAGCCGTCCGGGCCCCCCGCCGCCGGGGGGCCCGCTCACCCGTCCCCGGGCGAGCCGGATCCCGACGGGCCGGGCCCCGACGGCGTGGTCGACCCGCCGCCCCGCGCCCCGCCCGGCGCCTGCTCGGCCGTCGCGGCCTTCTTCGCGGCGGCTTTCGCCGGAGCCGCCTTCTTCGCGGCCGCCTTCTTCGCGGCCGCCTTCTTCGGCGCGGCCTTCTTCGGCGCGGCCCTCTTCGCGGCGGCCTTCTTCGGCGCCGCCTTCTTCTTGCCGGCCGCCTTCTTCGCCCGGGCGGAGCCCCGGCGGCCGGCCGGCGCCGCTGATCGACGGTCGGCGAGGAGCTCCGCCGCCCGCTCGATGTCGATCGTCTCGATGTCGTCGCCCTTGCGCAGCGACGCGTTCGTCGTCCCGTCGGTCACGTAGGGGCCGAAGCGGCCCTCCTTCAACAGGACCGGCAGCCCGGTGCCCGGATCGGCCCCCAGCTCCTTCAGCGGCCCCGCCGCGGCGCGGCCGCGCCGGGTCTTCGGCTGGGCGAAGATCGCCTGCGCCTCGGGCAGGGTGACGGTCAGCAGCTGGTCCTCGCTCGTGAGGCTGCGGGTGTCCGAACCGCGCTTCAGGTAGGGGCCGAAGCGGCCGTTGTGGGCGACGATCTCCTCCCCGGTCTCGGGGTCGTTGCCCACGACCCGCGGTATCCGGAGCAGCTCGAGCGCGTCCTCGAGCGAGACCGTCTCGGGCGTCATCGACGCGAACAGCGAGGCGGTCCGGGGCTTGGCGCTCCCCTCCCCCGCCTCCCCGAGCTGCACGTAGGGGCCGAAGCGGCCGGTGCGGACCTGTACCGGCAGGCCGCTCGCGGGGTCCGCTCCCAGGGTCCGGTCGTTGGACGGCGCGGCGATGAGCTGCTCGGCGCGCTCGATGGTCAGCTCGTCCGGTGCGAGGTCCTCGGGGATGGAGGCACGGTCCTCGCCGTGCTGGAGGTAGGGCCCGTACCGGCCGACCCGCACCACGATCTCGCCCCCGTCCGAGCCCTTGCCCAGAAGGATGGAGTTGATCTCGCGGGCGTCGATCTCGCCGAGGTGCGTCGCCACCGCGCTCTTCAGGCCCAGCCGGCCGGTGTCCCCCGGCGCCCCGTCCCCCGCGCCGCCGCCCGCGCCGCCGTTCGCCGCCGCGCCGCCGCCGAAGTAGAACCTGGTCAGCCAGGGCAGGGCTTCGCCCCGGCCGCTCGCGATGTCGTCGAGGTCGTCCTCCATGGCGGCGGTGAAGCCGTAGTCCACGAGGTCGCCGAAGTAGCGCTCCAGAAGCCCGACGACGGCGAACGCGGTGAAGCTGGGCACCAGCGCTGTGCCCTTCTTCCACACGTAGCCACGGTCGAGGATGGTGGCGATCACGCTCGCATAGGTCGACGGCCGGCCGACGCCGAGCTCCTCCATGGTCTTCACCAGGGAGGCCTCGGTGTAGCGGGCCGGGGGCTGGGTCGTGTGCGAGCCCGGCTCGAACTCCAGCGGGACGGCGCGGTCACCCACCGACAGGGGGGGGAGGACCACCTCGCGGTCGGCGAGCTCCGCCTCGGGGTCGTCCTCGCCCTCGACGTAGGCGCGCAGGAACCCGGGGAAGCTGATGACGCGGCCGCTCGCCGCGAACTCCACGGGTGCCCCGGCCAGCGGGCCGGCCTCCGGGGGGGCCGTCGCCGACAACCTGACCTGGGCGCTGGTGCCCGTGGCGTCGGCCATCTGGGAGGCCACGGTCCGCTTCCAGATGAGCTCGTACAGGCGCAGCTCGTCCCCGCCCAGGGACCGGCCGGCCTCCTCGGGGGTCCGGAAGGTCGTCCCCGCCGGCCGGACGGCCTCGTGCGCCTCCTGCGCGTTCTTCACCTTGCGCTCGTAGCGCCGGGGGGTGGCCGGCACGTACTCCTTGCCGTACAGGGCGGTGGCCTGCGAGCGGGCCGCGGCGAGCGCCTCGTCCGACAGCGTGGTCGAGTCCGTCCGCATGTAGGTGATCCAGCCCTGCTCGTACAGCCGCTGGGCGACCTGCATGGCCCGTTGCGAGCTGAAGCGCAGCTTGCGGCCCGCCTCCTGCTGCAGGGTGGAGGTCATGAACGGCGCCGCCGGGGACCGCCGGTACGGTCGCTCGGTGACCGCGCTCACGGTGAACTCGCCGCCCACCAGGCTCGCCGCCAGTACCCGGGCCTCCGTCTCGCCCAGCACCCGGACCTGGCCCCGCGACGTCTGCTCACCCGACTCGTCGAAATCGCGGCCGCTGGCCAGCGGGGTCGAGTCCACCGAGGCGAGCGAGGCGGTGAAGGTCACGGCCTCGGCCGGGGACCGCTGCGCCGGTCCGGTGGAGGTCCCGGGACTGAACCGGCCCTCCACCCCCCACCAGCTGGCGGCGCGGAAGCGCATCCGGGCGCGCTCGCGCTCGACCACCATCCGGGTGGCCACGCTCTGGACCCTCCCTGCGGAGAGCCGCGGCATGACCTTGCGCCACAGGACGGGCGACACCTCGTACCCGTACAGGCGGTCGAGGATGCGGCGCGCCTCCTGGGCGTCGACCAGGCGCCGGTCGAGGTCCCGCCACTCCTCCACCGCCCTGGTGATGGCGGCCGGGGTGATCTCGTGGAAGACCATCCGCTTCACCGGGACCTGGGGGGAGAGGACCTCGTACAGGTGCCAGGCGATGGACTCGCCCTCGCGGTCCTCGTCAGTGGCCAGGTAGAGCTCGTCCGCGCCCTTCAGCAGCCGCTTCAGGTTGGCCACCACCGACTTCTTGTCGCTGGACACCACGTACAACGGCTTGAACCCGTTGTCGACGTCCACCCCGAGCCGCGCCCAGTCCTCGCCCTTGTAGGCGGCCGGCACCTCGTCGGCACCCCGGGGCAGGTCCCGGATGTGGCCGATGGAGGATTCGACGATGAAGTCCGGCCCCAGCATCCCCCCGATGGTCCGGGCCTTGGCCGGAGATTCGACGATGACCAGGGCCTTACCCATTGCGGGCCCCCCCGTGGGACCCGCCCACGCCCGTCCCGACGGGCGCCGTCACGCCGGGCTTCGGGCGCCGCGTCGCGGCGGGACCCGACGGGCCTCGCCCACCGGCGTCGGGCACGACGGGGTGCGTCACGGCTCGGGTGCGATCTCGTGACGGCATACTGCCGACAGGATTCCGACAACACGGGTCGCTGTCAAGGCCGCTCCTCGTCGTCGCAGCTCGGCGCCGGGGCCCCCGACGGGCCGCCCGCGGGTCCCACGCCCCCGGCCGGCCCCCGGCGGGAGCAGCGCGGGGACCGTTCAGTCGACGGGGCTGGGGACGGGCGCCGACGAGGGGACCGCCGCCGGCGTCTCGCCGCCCGCGATCCCCTCGGACTTGCGCTTGGAGAACGCGATGGCGCCGAGGAGGATGACCAGGGCGGCCGCGGCGATCGCGTACCGCGCACCCTGGTTGTGCCGCAGGGTGATGACCGCCGGCAGGATCAGGAGCGAGACCAGGTTCATCACCTTGATCAGGGGGTTGAGGGCCGGACCGGCGGTGTCCTTGAACGGATCGCCCACGGTGTCGCCGATGACGGCCGCCTTGTGGGCCTCGGACCCCTTGCCGCCCTCGTTCCCGTCCTCGATGAACTTCTTCGCGTTGTCCCACGCCCCGCCGGAGTTGGAGAGCGTGTTCGCCATCAGCTGGCCGGTGAGGATCGCTGCCGCGAGGAACGCCCCGAGGGCCAGGTAGTTGATGCCGAACCCGACGATGACCGGCGAGAGGATGGCCAGCAGGGCGGGCGTTGCCAGCTCGCGCTGCGCGGCCGCGGTGCAGATGGAGATGACCCGCCCGTACTCCGGCTTCTCGGTGTAGTCCATGATCCCGGGGTGTTCCCGGAACTGCCGCCGCACCTCCTGCACGACGGTGCCGGCCGACCGCCCGACGGCCCGGATCGCGAGGGCCGAGAAGATGAACGCGATCGATCCGCCGATGAGCAGGCCGATGAACGTCGTCGGCTTCGAGACGTTTATCTGGGTGAGCGGGTTCGAGAAGAGGCCGACGCTCGGGAGGTGCAGCTGTGACCCGATGGTCTCGATGAAGGAGGCGAACAACGCGACCGCGGCGATGACCGCCGAGCCGATGGCCACGCCCTTGGTGATGGCCTTGGTCGTGTTGCCGACCGCGTCCAGGCTGACCATGATGCGCTCGGCCTCGCCGGTGAACTCGCCGGACATCTCCGCGATGCCCGCGGCGTTGTCGGACACCGGGCCGAAGCTGTCCTCCGAGACGACCATGCCGGTGGTGGCCAGCAGGCCGATGCCGATGAGGGCCACGAGGTACAGCGACAGCTCGATGTTGCCGCCGCCGAGCCCGACGGCCACCCCGATGGCGATGGCGATGGCGATGATCGCCCACACCGAGGACTCCAGCCCGATGGCGAACCCCGACAGGACGGTGGTGGCCGGGCCGGTCCGGGCCGACTCCGCGATCTCGCGCACCGGCCCGCGTTCGGTGGAGGTGAACTGCTCGGTGATCTGGCTGGCCACGAGGGCGAGCACCACGCCGGTCAGGACGGCCCAGAAGACCTTCAGGTTGTGGACGTAGAACTGCGCGACGAGGAACGCGCCGACCACGGTCAGGGCGGCCGCCGTCCAGAAGCCTCGGTTGATGGGGGACATCGCGTTGCGGTCCTTCGCCCGGGCCCGGACCACCATCACCCCGATCAGCGAGGCGATGATGCCGATCGCCGGCACGATGAGGGGGTAGAGGATCGCCGGGGTCGGGTTGTGGTGGATCGCCCGGAAGGCCGAGTACCCGAGGATCAGCGAGGAGATGATGGTGATCTCGTAGGACTCGAAGAGGTCCGCGGCCATGCCGGCGCAGTCGCCCACGTTGTCGCCCACGTTGTCGGCGATGGTGGCCGCGTTGCGCGGGTCGTCCTCGGGTATCCCGGCCTCCACCTTGCCGACGAGGTCGGCGCCGACGTCGGCGGCCTTGGTGAAGATGCCGCCGCCGACCCGCATGAACAGGGCCAGCAGCGACGCCCAGAAGGCGAAGCCGATGAGGACGGCGGTCGCCGAGTTCTGGAAGATGATGACGATGGCGGTGGCGCCGAGCAGGCCGAGGCCGACGCAGAGCATGCCGGTGACCGCCCCGGTCCGGAAGGCGACCTTCAGCGCGCCCGCCATCTTGCCGCCCCGCGCCGCCGCGGCCGCCGTCCGCACGTTGCCCCGGACGGCGATGCTCATGCCGATGAACCCGGTCAGACCCGAGAAGGCGGCACCGAAGAGGAAGCAGATGACCCGGTACGCACCCGCCTGCCCGAAGCTCAGGGCGATGCTCCCGTCGGGCCGGGTGACCTTGGTGGCGGTGAAGAAGATGAGGACGGCCAGCGGCACGATGATGAGGAGGATCGTGCGGAACTGCTGCTTCAGGAACGCCTCGGCGCCCTCCTGCACGGCCCGGGCGATCTCCTTCATCTTGGCCGTCCCCTGATCGGCGGCGAGGACGTTCCGGGCGAGCAGCAAACCGGCGATGATGCCGACCACTCCGGCGAAGAGGGCGACCCCGAGCCAGACCTTGTCGGTCCCACCCAGGTGGAAGGCTTGGTACCCCCCTTCAGCAACAAGGGCGTGGATCATGCCTGGTGTTCCCTTTCTGCTCCTGAACGAAGGCGGTGGCGGGGTGCCACCGGCTGCCGGCCGAGTGTGTCGTTGCCGCCGCACCGCACCGCGTCGACGGCGCGATGGCCCGGCGGGCCGTGGGGACGATAGCGACTGAGCTGGCCCGGGGCAACTGGACGGCCGTGGCCCCAGGCCCGGGCGTCACTGGGCCCCGCCCCCGCCGTCGCGCTCGGGACCCGACACCAGTTCGTAATCGGGGTTGAGGATCGCGAGCCGGCGACCCCACTGGCCCACCATCCCCTCCGCGACCAGCCGGGCCCCCGGCTCGATGCCTGGGATCCGCGGGCGGCCCTGAAAGACGAGGAGCAGGCCTCCCGAGCCGTCGGCCAGGACGCATTCGAGGTTGGAGGTGCCCGACCGCGGCTGAACCCGCACCGAGCGGACCCGACCGGCCACCCGGATGCGCTCGCGCCACCGGGCATCCCCGATCGGCTCCGTGCCGCCCGCCCGCAGGGCCAGGGCCCGGTCGGCCTCGGACGCCCGCGCCCTGGCCGGCTCGCGCACCTCGCGCACCTCGGCCGACGGGCGGTAGCGGCGCCCCCGCTCGACCCATCGCCCGCGCAGGTTGAACGGGACGATCGTGGCGCTCACGTGGGGGACCTGGCTGACCACGGTGGCGATCTTGTCGGCGGTGCGGTCGTGGAGGAACCGCTCCCACGCCGAGGTGTACCCCCTCCTCGGGAGCAGCACGGTGCACTCGGTGTCGCCGTCGGCCACCGCGTCGGCCACCAGCTCGATCGCCGCCCGCGCGAGGCGCCGGTCCGGGCACTCGACGACGTCGAGCGGCAGGCGGGACAGGCCCAGGCGGCCCCACTCCTCCTGCACCGAGCGAGAAACGTGGTTGTCGATGTCGAAGTGCACCGCCCGGAGGTCGTCGGGCGTCAGGGTCCGGGCGTACTGGATCGCACGCGCCACGGCCATGTCGAGGCGGTCGACCAGCACCACCACCACGTGCCGGCGCAGGATGGGTGCCTCGCACGCCCGGGCCGCCCCCACCTCGAGCTGGCGCTCCTCGCCCATGTACTGGCGATGGAGGCGCAGGAGGAGGAGGACCCCCAGCGGGAGGATGACGACGATCGCCCAGGCGCCCTCGGTGAACTTGGTCACCACGATGATGACGTCGACGACCAACGAGAGCACCGCGGCCGTCCCGTTGATCGCGGCGCGCCGGCGCCAGTGGGACTCCCGGTTGACCAGGTGGTACTTCACCATCCCCGCTCCCGCCATGGTGAAGCCGGTGAAGACGCCGATCGCGTACAGCGGGATCAGGCTGTCCACCTTGGCCCGGGTGATGACGAGGAGGACGACCGACACCACGGTCAGCAGGATGATGCCGTTGGAGAAGACCAGCCGGTGGCCCCGCTTCGTCAGCTGCCTCGGCAAGTAGGAGTCCTCCGCGGCGAAGCTGGCGAGGAAGGGGAAGCCGGTGAAGCTCGTGTTGGCCGCCAGCACGAGGATCAGGACGGTGCTGGCCTGCAGGAGGACGTACAGGGTCCGCCCGAGCCCGCCGCTCCCGTACACGTACTTGGCGATCTGGGACACCACGGTGGGCGTCCCCGCGGCGTAGGGCACCGGGTGCACGAGCGCGGCCAGGCTGCTCACCCCCATGACCAGCGAGCCCAGGATGAGGCTCATCACCACCATGGTGATGCGGGCGTTGCGCGCCTCGGGCCGGCGGAACACGCTGACCCCGTTGGAGATCGCCTCGGTGCCGGTCAGTGCCGAACCCCCCGAGGCGAAGGACCGCAGCAGCACGAACAGGCCGACGCCGAAGAGGAGCCCGCTGCCGGGCTGCCCGATCGGCACGGCTCCGGCCACGTGGATGGGTTGGGCCTTCAGGGTCCCGTCGATCGCCCTGAACGAGCCGACGGCGATCAACACGGCCATGTTGGCCACGAAGAGGTACGTGGGGACCGCGAAGACCTTGCCGGCCTCGCGCACGCCCCGCAGGTTCACGAAGGCGATCACCAGGACCAGGACGACTGCGATGGCGGTGGTGGCCGGCGTGAGGGCGGAGAAGACCGACGTCGCAGCGGCCACGCCGGCCGCGACCGAGACCGCGACCGTCAGCGTGTAGTCGATCAGCAGCGAGACCGCCGCGACCTGGGCGATGTTGTGGCCGAGGTTCTCGCGGGCCACCACGTAGGCCCCGCCGGCCTTCGTGTAGACCTTCACGACCTCGAGATAGGAGAGG
>JAKAZC010000077.1 GCA_021826655.1 Actinomycetes bacterium
CACCGAGGTGGCCATCATCATCATGGTGCCGTGCTCGCTCACGATGGCGATGTAGGCACCGGGGCCGAAGACGTGGCTGGTGGGCGTCAGGAGCTCGGTGCGGATGGCCATGGCGAGCAGCCCGCCGGTGAACAGGAACAGCAGCACGCCGATGACGTACTGCAGACCGACAACCTTGTGGTCGGCGGTGTAGCGGAAGTAGCGGGTCCAGCTGGTGTTCTCGACCTCCGGCGCGGGCTCCTTGCCGATGATCTTGGCCAACGGGTAGTTGAGGGCTCCGATGCCGACGAGCCACCCAAGGGCGCCGAGCGCGATCCCGCCCGTGTTGGCCACACTGTTCGCCCCGGAGTTGGCCACGTAGGTGTAGCCGCTGGCGATGACGTTGCCGAGCCAGTGGCCGATCAGGTAGCCGACGACGGCACCGACGACCGCCGTCCCCAGGTGCTGGCTGAGCCAACCCGGCTTCGCCGGCAGGCCCTGGAACCATCCGGTCGACGGGGGGGTCGGGTCCGGGTAGGTGACTTCGGTCTCGCGTTCGGCGCTGATGGTCATGGGGCGACCTCGACCTTTCGTGGGCGTGCGTCGAGCAGGGGATGCGAGGGTCGGGTCACGAGACCGGCTGCTTCGCGCCGTAGACCTCGGACGGGCTGAACCGGTCGGAGGAGGGATAGAAGCCACCGCCGGCTCCGTTGGCGCTCGGCGTGTAGGTCCAGGCGAACGGTGGGAGCAGCTTGGTGTTGGCGGCCGTGGCCCGTTCGGTCGAGACCGCCCAGGCCTGGAAGGCGCCCTTCGAGACGACGCTCCCGTAGTTGTACATCGCACCGTGCCAGAGGCCGCACAGCTCGCTGCACCGGACCACGAAGCTCCCCGTACCCTTGGTCGTGGTGAAGGCCACGTTGTCGACGCCCGGGTTGGCGTCGGCCTTGATGCTCAGCTGGTACGCCCAGAAGCTGTGGATGACGTCGAGCGAGGTCACGTGGAAGGCGACGGTGGTGTCAGCGGGAACCAGGAGGCTGGGAGACTCGAACCCTCCGTAGGTCGGGTAGCGGTAGGTGAACTTCCACTGTTGGCCGATCACCTGGATCGGGAGGATCCGGGCGGCGGTCGGCGTCCACACCGGATTCGGACCCTCGCCGCCACCCGCACCGTTGGTGGTGATCAGCTCGTAGGTGCCGAACCCGGCCAGGAAGAGCACCACGACCGAAGTGATGGCGATCCACCCGATCTGCACGCGGAGGTTCCCCCGGGCCGCCTCCCCGCCGACCGGGTCCTGGACGCCGGCCCGGGAGGCACGCCAGGTGATGATCGCGTACCCGAGGTAGACCCATACGCCGATCAGCACCGGCAGGGCGATGACCATGAGGACGTTGAAGTCCCACTGGTTCTCCTCGGCCGTGGTTGTCATGGTGCCCGGGGGCACGTGGGGCCCGACGAGGAACCAGTAGAGTAGGTCGGCGACCACCCACAGCACCAGCCAGATGGTCACCATCCGGACGAAGTGCCGGGGCTCCTGGCCGCCGTCGGCCGGTTCGGCTCCCCCGACCGCGTTGTCGTCGGTCGGGGCGGTCGCGTCGCTCATGCGGTCACGTCCAGGAACCCACCCATGTAGTTGGAGTTGCTCATCGGTCCCCCGTTTCCGAACAGGAAGCCCAGGCCGCAGGGCACGAAGCACTGCCAGTGGTAGTTGCCGGGGCCCGGGGTCACGAACGACACCTTGATGGTGTTGCTGATGCTCGACGAACCGCACGGGGCGGCGGAGCAGATGTTGGTGGCACTGCCGCTGACGCCGACCAGGGGGACGTTGATCCCGAGCGAGGGGACGGCGAAGGTGTGGCCCACCCCGTTGCCGCTGTTCGAGTCGTAGAGCGAGATCGGCCTGCCGTTGAGGATCTCCACGCCGCCCCGGACGCCCTGGACGAGGCCCCACTGCTGATTGCGCAGCGGCCCACCGGTGTCGTACTGGTCGATGGTCATGTTGATCCGGGTGTGGGCCGGGAGCTTCCACGTGGTGTCGTGGAGCCACTGCCCGTCGGGCGCCCGGACCAGGTAGGAGACCCATGTCGGATGGGAGCCGAACCCGATCTGCCCGACCGTCTGCACCGTCAGGTCGACCGGAGCACCGGCCGGCTGGGCCGAGGTGAAGTCCACCACACCGGACTGGGGGAGCAGGAAGGAGAAGAGGAAGTACACGACGAACGCCGCAAAAGCTGCCAGGAGCACCAGGAACGTCGAGAGTCTCCCCCTGAATGACATGGTGTGCTCCTCAAACCCTCGTGGATGCTTCGGAGTGCCGGACGACTCGCCTGGATCGGTCTGTGGGTGCGTTCCGTGGCGGGTGGGCGATCACCGCACCCTATGGGGACCGACCGGCGTGCGACCGGTTCCCGAACTTCCACAGTGGAGGACGAACGCACCCCTGGTTGTCGTGAACGTACGACGAACCGGCCGCGCAGTCAAGTGTTTCGCCTGCACGACCGGACCGCTCGGCAGGTGGTGGTTCAGGCAGCGTCGCCGGCCGCGGCCCTGGGGTTCCGGAACTCCTCGGGGGTGGGCTCCGGGCCACGTCCGGTGATCCGGTCGATCGCGTTCGACACCGAGCCCTCTTGGTCGATGGCCCGCCGGATCACGATGCCGAGTGCCGGAGCGGCCCAGAAGTCCCCGCACACCCACAGGATCGCCGCCCCGAGCTGCTGGTCGGCGAACGGGGAGAACGTCACCCCGGGAAGATGCGCGTAGCCCGAGTACCAGCTGGTGGTGGTGAAGATGCTGAGCGCCATGGCCATGATGGTCATGACCACGTTGGTCCCGATGACGGCTCCGGCCTGCCAGAAGGGCGTGGCCTGCGGCCGCATCGGGTGTGACGGGATGATCTGCAACCAGAAGAGGATCCCGGTCACGAAGAAGCTCCCGTGCATCAGCCAGATGTGGACGTACTCGTTCCGCTGGGACAGGTCGAACAGGGCGGGGGCGTGCCACAGCACCATGGCCAGGTTGAACGACACGACGGCCACCCACCGGTTCCGCACGAACCGGCCCATGGCCCGGAACCCACGGGCCCACGGCCCGAGGAGGAAGAACCGGCCCACCGAACGCCGTGCCCCGACCGGGAGGGCGAAGAGCAGGGGGATCCATGGTGCGCCCACCACGATGAGGATCGGTGCGCAGAACACGATCAGCAGATGCTCGACCATGTGGACCCAGAAGTAGTCCCCGGCCCAGTAATCGATCGGTGACTCGACGGAGACGAGGAGCAGCGCCAGGCCGGCGTAGAAGACGATCGAGTTGATCCGACGTCTGCGGGTGCGGGTGCCGACCGAACGTCGGCGGAGCCGGGCGAGGCCGGTCTCGTGGGCGACCACGACGAGCGCGACGACGATGAGGAACGGGTCGAAGGACCAGTGCCCGGTGAGGTAGTGCACCTGCGGTCTCCCCTCGTCGCGGACGGACCGGCGGCCGGGTGGCCGTGCCGACGTCCCGAAACTACCCGGACCGGGGCCGGCCTGGGCATCCCGGTCGTCGTGGCTGCCGCGGGTGCCGTGGGCTCAGCCCGAGCTCCCGTACTGGAGGGGGACGTCGACCACCTGCGTCCGCGTCCAGCGGCTCCCGGTTCCGGCCAGCGTGAACACGTCCAGCTGGACACCCGCCGGGACGAGGGCGTCGTACCCGCCGCCCGGCCGGGCGGCGACCACCGACGTGGCCGGCGGGGGCGTCGGCAGGGACCGCCAGCCCGCCGCGGGGGTCACCTCCTCCAGGGCGGTGGCCGCCCCGCCCGACGCCAGGACCACGGCGAAGCCCCCGGACGGGGTCACCGCGGTCGAGCGCACGGACCGGCCCCCCGTCGCCGTCGCCGGGGACACCGTCCAGGTCGCCCCGTCGTCCACGCTGGTCGCGAGCGACAACCGGATCCCGCGTCCGGACCCGGTCCTCAGGAGTGCGGCCAGTCCCGAAGCCGTGGTCACCAGACGCTCGACCCGGACCGTGGCGGCCGCTCCTGCCACCCGCGGGCCGACGTCGGTCACGGTCCGGGGGTGGCCGACGGTCCCCAACCGGAACACGCCGGCACGGCCCCCGCCGGTGCACGTCGCGGCGACCAGGTCGTTCCCGGCCGGCGACACCGCCACTGCGTCCAGCGCCCCGAGGGTGCACCCTGCGGCCGACGCCGCCGGGGTGACGTCTGCAGCGGTGGCCAGCCGGACCCACGTGTCGAGGTCCCGTCCGGATGCCAGAACGGTCCCACCGGCGGTCGAGACCAGGGCGAGGCGCTGGGTCGGGCCGGATGCGGCCAGGGAGTCCGCTACGGGCAGCAGTCCGGCGGGCAGGATCCCGCCGTTCCACACGGTGCCGGCGGCGGCGGTCTCGGCCAGGGGGGAGAAGGTGAGCGCGATCGACGCGCCGAAGCCGGCGGTCAGACCGCCGTCGGGGTTGGCCGCCACCATGAGCCCGCCGTTGCTGGCCACCCCGGGCGGCGTGGCCAGGGCCCACGGCCCCGGCGTGCAGCCCGACCCCGAGCACCCGGTCCGGTAGAAGACCTCCCCGAAGGTGTCGACCGGGTCGCCGAAGCGGCCCATGGCGAGGGTCGCCCACGTACCGCCCGATCCGGGGAGCGACTGACCCGGCGGGAGGACCACGGCGACCGTCGGCGCGACCCCCGAGGTGGTCGAGCCGCACGCGGTCGCCGCGAAGGCCAGCACCCCGAGGGCGCACCCCAGGACCGCGCCCCGTCGGCGGGCGCGACGACCACGCCGACAGGTGTCACCCGCCGCCCTGACGGCGCGGTCGCTCACGCGTGGAGGAGCCGGCGCACCAGTCCGGTCAGCGCGGTCGAGAACGACGAATGCAGGGCGGCGTTGCCCGGGGCTCCGGGATCCGAGGTCATCACCGCCCGCAGCCGGCCGGACCGGTCGATCAGGAAGACGAGGTCGCTGTGGGCCACCATGGCCCCCGCCGGGGACACGACGGTCTGCACCCCGTAGCTGTCCCAGGCGTGGTGGAGCTGGTCCAGCGGCCCGGTCAGGAAGTCCCAATTGGGGAGCTGGCCCATGCCCTCCTGACGGTCGAACGCCAGCGTCGCGGCCGGTGACGTGTACAGGGGATTGTCCACGATCGACACCAGCTCGACCCCGGCTGCGTCGGCCCCGAGCTGCCGGTCGGCGACACGGAGCTCCTGGGCGATGAGCGGGCAGTCCACGGAGCAGGTGGGGTCGAGGAAGGTGAGGACCACCGTCCGACCGGCGAGGCCGTGGAGGCTCACCGGCGTCCCCGACTGGTTGAGGAGCGTGAACCCGGGGGCCGGGTAGTCCACGTAATCCGGGGTTCCGTTGAGCGCCTGGTTGATGATGGGGTCGGCGGTAGGGCTGGTGGCGGCCAGCGCCATCGGGGCGCCGCCGACCAACACGACGCCCACCGCGCCCAGGGCGGCGACGGAGCGCACCAGGTACGAGGGGTTCAGGCGCAGGAGCCGCTCGCCCGACGTGCTCCGACGGTCCACCCGGGACCGGTCCGCCGCCTGCACCTGCTCCCGCCCGTCGCCGCCCGCGCCGGTCGGGACGGAGGGTACCTCGCCGTCGGCCGCCGCGGCACCGACCGTGGCCGGCACGACGACCCGTGATGCCGCGGGGGTCGCCTGCTCCGCCCCGGCCGCCGTCGCCGCCGTCGGCGCCGTCACCCGGACCGGGAGTCGCACCATCGCGACGTACCCCGCGGTGAACACGGCCATCAGGGGCACCATCGAGTTCGGGTCGGTCCCCACACCGCCGAGGAACCCGAAGTCTTGGACCAGCACCCAGGTGGCGAGGCACAGGACCCAGCCGACGAACACGCCGACCCGCACCAGGACCGGTCGGGCCGACACGAACAGTGCCCCGGTGCCAAGCAGGGCCACCACGACCACGGCGTTGACCAACCAACCGTGGGAGGCGTCGAAGCCGCCGAAGGCGCGCACCCACGACGCGGTCGTCGAGGGCTGGGGCAGCTGGGCCATCTGGCGCTCCATGGCGGCCAGGGTGGCACCGGTCCCACCGGGTCCGGGCCGGCCCGACCAGAACCCACGGCCGGGCCAGGCCTCGAGGACCGCCATGCCGAGGAGGAGCACGCCGGTCGCCCGCACGATCGCCTTCCCGGTCCGCTCCGTCTCCCATGCCTGGTCGGGCAGCGCGACGAGAGCGCCGGCGGCAAGGTAGAAGACGGCGGCGCCGGGTGACCCGAACAGCCAGCTGCTGCCGTGTCCGAGGATTCCGCCGAACGACTCGCCGAAGATCCAGACCACGAGGCCCCAACCGGCGCTCGCCAGACCGGCCGAACGGGACCAGCGCCCCCGGGGCGCGACCAGGAGGAAGAGCCCGATACCGATCTGGATCCACACCGTCGAAGCCGCAGCCGACACCGGGTGGTCGTTCCAGATGGTCACGCCGGAGTTCACCAGGTGCTGCACCCATCCGGGCGACGACGACGCCGACGGCGTGATGACGCCGCCGGGCAGTCCGAGCGGCATCGAGGCCTGCGTCTGCAGGATCCCGTCGAAGATCCAGAGGATCCCGAAGGCGATGCGCAGCAGTCGTCGGGCGGGCGGCTCGGGGTACCGCGGGGCCGCGGCCACCGGCTCCACGTCGCCGCCGGTCAGGACGGCGCGCCGGTAGCGCACGGTCCGGATCGAGTTCCAGAGAATGGCGAGTGCCAAGCCCAGGAAGACGATCACGATGAACTGATGGATCAGCGACGTCCGGAACGCAGCGGTGACGGTGGGGTCGTTCGTGGACAGCCCGTGCCCCATGTTCATCGGCGAACCACGCTTCCTCCACGTTCCCGACCGGTGTGGTCCCACCGGCCCGCGAGCGGTGCGGGCCCACCGGTCCCGGGCGCCTCAGATCACTCTAGGTCTGGTCACCCGGCGGGCAGTACGCGGCCACCCGTACAACTGCCGCACCGGCCGGTGGGCCGGCCCGTGCCGGGCCCGCAGGCAGGTCAGGCGTCCGGCCCGCCGGCCGTAGCTCCGTCCGACGGCTCGTCCTCGGCCTGCGACGCCTGCAGCTCCCGCTGGTGGGCCTGCCAGGCCTCGAGCATCCCCGCGTACCGGGGGTCGAGCACCGGTCCCGGTCGTGGTGGCCGGCGGCGGCGCACGGCCCGGTCACCGTGGATGACGCTCCACCACATGTAGACGGCGAATGCGGCGAAGAGCGGCCATTCGAACACGTAGGCCCAGCTGAGCCCGTTCCCCGACAGGGCGCGACCGAGCTCGAACCAGAAGGCGGCAACGCAGAGGGCCAGCCCCAGCACGAGGGTCAGGTGCGCTTTGACCGCATCGGTGCCGGTCAGCCGACCCGCAGCGCCGGTCCCGGGGTGCGCGACCGGCGGTTCGGGTGCCGTGTCGGATCGCGGTCCTGCCGTCGGCCCCGGCGCGTCCCGCACAGGGTCCCCGGCTGGCGTCCCGGCTGGGTCCCCGGCTGGCGTCCCGGCTGGGTCCCCGGCTGGCGTCGCGGCTGGCGTCCCGGCTGCGTCCATCGACGTCACCCTACCGGCGACCGGCCGCGCGTCCCGGTGGTCGAGGGGATCGTGTCGGACGGAGGTCGGCCGGAGGCGGTGGCCCGGCCCCGACGCGCATCCGTCACCGTCCGGGCCCGACCCGGTCGACGGCCAGGCCAGGCGCGGCTACTCCCCGAAGAGCAGCCCGTAGTTGGCGCCGTGCCGCAGGTGGTGCCCGCCGTCCACTGGGAAGTTGACCCCGCTGATCCACGAGGACTCCGGCCCGGCCAGGTAGCGCACGGCGGCGGCCACGTCGTCGACCGTCCCGACCCGCCGGATCGGCATCCCTTCGAGGTAGTCGTCGAGGAGCGGGCCCCCTGCCGTGATGAACGACATCAACTCGTCGTCGATGATCCCGGGCTGCACGGTGTTCACCCGCAACCCGGTGTGTCCGAGCTCCTCGGCGGCGCTCTTGCAGAGCATGTCGATGCCGGCCTTGGCCGCCCCGTAGGCCCACAGGTACCGGTGGGGGAAGCTCCCCGCCCCCGAGGACATGCCGATGAACGACCCACCCGGCGCGTCGTCGTCCTCGACCCCCCGGCCGGCACCTGCCGCCATCAGCGGGGCGCCGTGCTTCAGGCTCAGGAACGTGCCGATCAAGTTCAGGTCGACGGTGGAGCGCACCGCATCGACGTCGGCCACGGCGATCGGGCCCATGTGGAACGAGCCACCGGCGTTGGCGAAGAGGATGTCGAGGTGGCCCCGCGGGGCGGCCGCCTCCGCCACGGCGGTGGCGATCTGGTCCTCGACCGTGACGTCGGCGACGACGTACCGGGCGCTCCCGGTCGGCCCTCCGGCCGCGCCGGCGGCGGCCCTGATCCCGTCGACCGCCGCGGCCAGCTTGTCCTCGGTACGACCGCAGATCGTCACGTGTGCGCCGTCGCGCACCAGGCGGGTGGCCGTGCCCAGGCCGATGCCGCTCCCGCCCCCAGTCACCAGTGCGTTGTAGCCGGCGATCCCGGTCGATCCTGCGGTGTGCTCGGTCACGGAGATGCTCCCTGGTCGGTGGGTCCTGTTCGGCGGTGTGCCCCGACGGTGGCCGGAGTGGCTACCGTGCGGAGTTCCGGAGCAGCATGCTACGGACCGCCGAATGCGGCAATCCGGAGGGGCCGCCGCCAGCGGTACCCAACCGGCGACACGAGGGAGTCATGCAGTGAGCGACCGGCAATTCAACCTGGCCGACCTCTTCGAGATCGTCGTGGACACGGTGCCCGGGCGCCTGGCGCTGGTGGCCGGGGACGCGCGCCTCACCTACGCCGGCCTGGACGCCCGCGCCAACCGGTTCGCCCACCACCTCACCCGCCTCGGACTCGTCCCCGGCTCCCACGTGGGGATCCTGGCCCGCAACCGGGCCGAGTGGGTCGAGGCGATGGTCGGCTGCTACAAGGCCCGCTGCGTGCCGGTCAACCTGAACTACCGGTACGTGGCCCCCGAGTTGCGTTACGTCGTCGACAACGCCGATCTCGAGGTACTCGTGTACGAGCGCGGGCTCGGACGGCTCGTGGCCGAAGCACTCGACGGCGTCGCGCCGGCCAGACCGCTGCACCTCGTCGCCGTGGAGGACGGGACGCCTGCCTCTGCCGATCCGGTGGAGGCGAGCGCCGGAAGCGCGCCAGTCCGCTTCGAGGACGCGTTGGCTGCGGTCCCGGACACCCGCGGGGACGCGCCTCGCTCACCCGACGACCTGTACGTCCTGTACACCGGCGGCACCACCGGTATGCCGAAGGGGGTCATGTGGCGGCAGGAGGACATCTTCTTCGCGGCCATGGGTGGCGGCGGATGGGGGTCCGAGCCCATCACCACGGCCGCCGAGCTGGCCGGCCGTCTCCCCGTGGGCGAGGCCGGCCGGGTCCCCATGCTGGTGGTCGCTCCGCTCATGCACGGTAACGCCCAGTGGGCCATGTGGAACGCGTTCCTGATGGCGGGGACCGCCGTCCTCTACACCGAGCACCGGTTCGACGCCGACCGGCTCCTCCGGTTGATCGGCGAGGAAGGCGTGGTGTCCGCCGCACTGGTGGGCGACGCCATGGCCCGACCCCTGTGCGAGGCGCTCGCCGACGCGGCGCCCGGGACCTACGACCTGTCGACGCTCGCGGTCATCGGCTCGGGTGGGGCGATGCTGTCGGCCGCGGTCAAGGCCGACCTGGCCGCACAGCTGCCGGGGGCGATGATCATGGACCGGTTCGGATCGAGCGAGGCGGGCGCCCAGGGCGCCGTCGAGGTCGGCGCCAGCGGTCCGAGGTTCGTGATGAGCGACGACACGGCCGTACTCGACGACGATCTCCGTCCCCTGGCACCCGGTGACGGGAGGATCGGACGACTGGCCCGTTCGGGTCGGATCCCGCTCGGTTACCACAAGGACCGGGCCAAGACGGCAGCGACGTTCCCGACGGATCCGGACGGCGTGCGGTGGTCGGTGCCGGGCGATCTGGCGTCGATCGGACCCGACGGGGTCATCACCGTGCACGGACGTGGATCCACCTCGATCAACTCGGGCGGCGAGAAGATCTTCCCCGAAGAGGTCGAGGCCGCGGT
>JAKAZC010000078.1 GCA_021826655.1 Actinomycetes bacterium
TGCCGTGCCCGCGCACCTCGGCCCAGGCGCGCAGGGCATCGACCACGTCGAAGTTGGCGTCGGTGAGCGACCCGGCCGCACGGGGCCCCCAGCGGTTGAGCCGCGTGCCCTCGGGCGGCGGCTCGCCGCGTGTGTACTTCCCGGTGAGCAGCCCGCTGGCCAGCGGGAAGTAGGGCAGGTACGCGAGCCCCGACCGCGCGCACTCGGCGACCGCGTCGGCCTCGTCGTCGCGGTTCAGCAGGTTGTAGTGGTTCTGCACGCTCACGAAGCGGGCCGCGCCGCCGGCGACCGCCGCCTCCGCCTCGCGCAGCTGGGCGGCGGAGAAGTTCGAGCAGCCGATCTCGAGCACCTTGCCGGCGCGCACCAGGTCGTCGAGCACGGCGAGCGTGTCCCCGATCGGCGTCGACGGGTCGGGCTTGTGCAGCTGGTAGAGGTCGATCCGGTCCGTCCCGAGCTCGCGGAGGCTGCGCTCCACCGCCTCGCGCACGTAGGCCGGCGCCGCCCCCCCGGCGATGTCCTTGCCCACTTGGCTCCCGAACTTCGTCGCCACCACCACCTCGTCGCGGCGCCGGCCGAGCGCCCGGCCCAGGCGCTCCTCGCTCTTGCCGTACGAGTCGGCCGTGTCGAAGAAGTTCACGCCCGCGTCGATGGCGGCGTCGACCACCGGCGCGACGTCCTTCTCGTCCATCCCGAACCCGAAGTTGTTCGTGCCGAGACCGACCACGGAGACCTCGAGCGATCCGATCTTGCGATGCTCCATGGCGTCTGGTCTACCACGGCGGGACGACCGCGGACCCGGGCGGACGGGAGCCGGGCGGCGGTAGGGTCCGGGAGTGGCCTCGGACGTGCGGGTCGTTGAGGTGGCGGGGCGGGAGGTGACGATCTCCCACCCCGACAAGATCTACTTCCCGGCCCTGGGAGCCACGAAGTCCGAGCTGGTCGGCTACTACCTCCGGGTCGGTGAGGCCCTCCTGCGGACGGCCCGGGGGCGCCCGGCCATGCTCGAGCGGTACCCCGACGGCGCCGGGGGGAAGTCCTTCTTCCAGAAGCGCGTGCCCAAGGGTGCACCCCCATGGCTCCGGACGACCACGGTGGCCACGCCGAACGGGACGACCTCCAACGCGCTGGTGGTCGTCGACCTCGCCCACGTGGTCTGGGCCGTGAACCTCGGCTGCCTCGGCCTGCACCTGTGGCCGCACCCGGCGACGGACCCCGCCCATGCCGACGAGCTCCGCATCGACCTCGACCCCCAGCCCGGCGTCGGCTTCGACGGCATCCGGAAGGCCGCCGAGCACGCTCGGGCCCTGCTGGAAGAGCTCGGGATCGCGTCCTACCCGAAGACGACGGGGAACCGGGGCCTGCACGTGTACGTGCGCCTGCAGCCGCACTGGGACAGCGTCGCCGTGCGGGCGGGTGCCGTCGCGCTGGCGCGCGAGCTCGAACGCCGGCATCCCGACCTCGTGACCGCGAGCTGGTGGAAGGAGGAGCGCGGGCAGAGGGTGTTCGTCGACTTCAACCAGAACGCCCCGCACCGGACGGTCTTCGGCGCCTGGTTCGCACGGCCGCGTCCGGGCGGTCAGGTCTCCACCCCGATCCGGTGGGAGGACGTCGGCACCGTCGACCCCGACGAGCTCACCGTCCGGACCGTGCCCGAACGGCTCGAGCGGGACGGCGATCCGTGGGCCCCGATGGCGGACGATCCCCAGTCGCTCGAGCCGCTGCTCGAACTGGCGGCGCGTGACCGCGAGGCCGGGCTGCACGACGCGCCGTGGCCTCCCGAGTACCCCAAGCAACCCGACGAGCCTGCCCGGGTGGCTCCGAGCAGGGCACGCCGGGCGTAGCGCCGTGGACCCGGTGACGGCGCTGGGGCGCATCGCCTACCTGCTCGAACGGGACGGCGCCGACACCTACAAGGTCCGCGCCTTCCGGCGGGCGGCGGTGGTGGTGGCGGGGCTGCCGCCCGACGAGGTGGTCCGCCTCGCCCGGGCCGGGCGCCTGAAGGCCGTGGAGGGCATCGGCGACTCGACGGCCAAGGTGGTCCGCGAGGCGGTGGACGGGGGCACCCCCGAGTACCTCCGGCGGCTCGAGAGCGAGCCGCCGCCCGAGTTGACGGGCGGGGCGAGGGAGCTGCGGGCGCTGGTCGTCGGCGACTGCCACTCGCACTCGGACTGGTCCGACGGCGGGAGCACGATCCGCGAGATGGCCGAGGCGGCGATCGGGATCGGCCACGAGTACCTCGTCCTGACCGACCACAGCCCGAGGCTGACGGTGGCCCACGGCCTCGATCCCGAACGGCTCCGCCGGCAGGTCGACGAGGTGCACGTGCTGAACGCGGAGCTGGCGCCGTTCCGGATCCTCACGGGCATCGAGGTGGACATCCTGCAGGACGGCACGCTCGACCAGGCCGAGGACCTGCTCGCCGAGCTGGACGTGGTCGTCGCCAGCGTGCACTCCAAGCTCGGCATGGAGCGGGCGGCGATGACGGCCCGCATGCTGGCCGCGGTGGAGAGCCCTCACACCGACATCCTCGGGCACTGCACCGGCCGGATCCTGGTGGGCCGGGGCCGGCCGCCCTCCGCCTTCGACGCCGACGCGGTGTTCGAGGCGTGCGCCCGGACCCGCACCGCGGTGGAGGTCAATTCCCGGCCCGAGCGCCAGGATCCCCCCCAGGAGCTGCTCCGGCAGGCGATCGACCACGGGTGCCTCCTGGCGGTCGACACCGACGCCCACGCCCCGGGGCAGCTCGAGTGGCTCCCCCGCGGCTGCGCCAAGGCGGCCGAGGCCGGTGCGCCCCCCGAGCGGGTCGTCAACACCTGGGCCGTCGAGGAGCTGCTGGCCTGGACGGGCGGGAGGCTGTGAGGCTGCCCGTGGTCCCCCCGGTCTCGCCCATGCTCGCCAAGGCGGCTCGGGAGCTTCCCGAAGGCGACGGCCTCTGCTACGAGCCGAAGTGGGACGGCTTCCGCTGCATCGTCTTCCGCTCGGGCGACGAGATCGAGCTCGGCAGCCGCAACGAGCGCCCACTCACCCGCTACTTCCCCGAGCTGGTCGCCGCGCTCGCGCGCAACCTCCCCGAGCGCTGCGTGGTGGACGGCGAGATCGTCATCGCCGGTCCCTCGGGGCTCGACTTCGACGCGCTCTCGCAGCGGATCCATCCGGCGGCGAGCCGCATCGCCCAGCTGGCCGAGGAGACGCCGGCCTCGTTCGTGGCGTTCGACCTCCTCGCCATCGACGACGAGGACCTCCGTGGCGACGCGTACTCGGTCCGGAGGGACCGCCTCCGCGCCGCGCTCGCCCGGAGCCGGCCGCCCGTGCACCTGACGCCGGTGACCGAGGACCCCGACGTGGCCCGGGACTGGTTCGCCCGCTTCGAGGGTGCGGGGCTGGACGGGGTCGTGGTGAAGCCGGCGGGGCTCCGGTACCAGCCGGGGAAGCGGGTCATGACGAAGGTGAAGCACGAGCGCACGGCCGACTGCGTGGTCGCCGGCTTCCGGTGGCACAAGGAGGGTCCCGTCGTGGGCTCGCTGCTCCTCGGCCTGTACGACGCCGACGCCGTCCTGCACCACGTCGGCGTGGCCTCGTCGTTCGCCGCCGCCCGCCGGCGTGAGCTGGTGGCGGAGCTCGAGGCCTACCGGGCCGACGCGGGGACGGGCCATCCGTGGACACCGGACGCGGGCGTGGCGTCGACGGCCAGGATCCCGGGGGCCCCGAGCCGGTGGAGCGGGGACAAGGACCTCAGCTGGGAGCCCCTCCGGCCCGAGCTGGTGTGCGAGGTCGCCTACGACCACCTGCAGGGCGACCGGTTCCGGCACGCCACGACCTTCCGGCGGTGGCGGCCCGACCGGGACCCGTCGTCGTGCACCTACGGCCAGCTCGACACGCCCGTCCCCTCCGAGCTCGCGGAGGTCTTCGGCGCCGGCTCCTGAGCCCTCCGCGGCCCCCGAGGGGCGTGTCTGCGGCCCCCCGGGACCGTGTCAGCGGCCGCCGAGGGCCGCCACCCGATCGGCCAGCCCGGGGTCGCGCAGATGCTGGCAGACGTCCTCGAACCCGGCGGTGGGGCCATCCCAGCGCAGGGAGCCGACCCCGGCGACCAGTGTCCGGTCGACCCGGAGGGTCGCGAGGTCCCGGAACAGCTCGGCCCGCGCGCGCTCGGACGAGAGCCGCGCCGCAAGGCGTTGCGCCCCGCGCACCGCCTGGCGCACGGCGGGGTCCCACCGGTCAACGGCGTCGGGGATGGCATCGAGCGTCCCGTAGTGCGCGAGGACCACCGACGCCGAGCGCCGGCCCCAGCCGCCCAACCCGGGGAACCCGTCGGCGGAGTCCCCCACGAGGGCCAGCCAGTCCGGGATGGAGCGCGGCGCAACGCCGAACCTCTCCCACACCCCGTCCTCGTCGGTGGTCCGGCCGGTGCGGCGGTCGAGCTGCACGACGCGGCGACCGACCACGCACTGGGCCAGGTCCTTGTCGGGGGTGCAGAGCACGACCTGCTCGACCGCGGGGTCGTCGGCCGCCACCGCCGCAGCCGAGGCCAGGGCGTCGTCGGCCTCGAGCTCGACCATCGGCCACACCACCACGCCCATGGCCACCAGCGCGTGCTCCAAGACCTCGAACTGGTCGAGCAGCTCGGCCGGGACGCCCTCCCCCGTCTTGTAGCCGGCCCACAACCCGTTGCGGAACGACTCCACCACGTGGTCGGTCGCGACCCCCAGATGGGTGGCCCCCTCCGACAGCAGCGAGGCCGTCGAGGTGAGCACCCCTCGGACCGCGGCGATCTCGCTCCCGTCCGCCGCGGCCCGCGAAGGCTGGCCGAAGAACTGCCGGAACAGCTCGTAGGTGCCGTCGACGAGGTGCACCTGCATGCTCGATTCCTCCCCTGGCCTTGGACTTCGTCCCGCCGGCGCCGGGTTGGGCACAACCCTCGGGGCACAACCGGGACCCCGCCGCCGGGGCAGAGACTACGACCGATCGCACGGATCGGGCGGCCCCCCCTGCTGCCAACGGCCACGGCATGGAGACCCCAGCAGACGGTGACCCCCCGAGCTGCGCCACGGAGTCGGCACCGTCCGCCGAAGTGGTGGTGGGGTGGATGCAGTCGTTCAGCGAGGCCGAAAGCGCTCATGATCGGCGGCGATGGCGTCGACCACGTCCTGGTCGAGTTTCGCCTCGGCTGCACAGCCCCGCCACGCCGATACCGCGTCGGCAACTTCGGCCACGACCCTGCGAAACCCGGGAATGTCGTTGCGATCCCCAACGACGTACAGATCGTCGAGGGTGATGTCCTCGAACTTGCCGTTCACAGACATGAGGTGGCGGCTGGTCCACTGACTGTCGGGCCGGTATGCGTGAGTGACGTCGAAGGCAGGTGCCAGCCTCCAGCCGCCGTCGGACGGCAAGAGGAACGAGAGGTTCTTCGTGTGGTCGTCACGGTTGACCGCGATGACGTTGAAGACCATCCGCCGATACGCCTGCTGCCACTCCTCCGGTCCGAGGCCGAGCGCCCGGGTCGACTGCAGGTACTGGTCGTAGCTGTGCGTGGCGATGAGGTTGAAGTCCAGGTGCGCCAGAGCGCACAGAGAGATGACGTGGTGGCGTTCACCGGCGGGGCCCTGGTCGAACCGCTTCGTCATGAAGTGCCGTCGCGGGCCTTCGGCCAGCAACCTGCATGGCATCATCTCGATGCCCGCCGCGCAAGCCATCAGGCTGTACGCGTATTCGATGCGCCCGTAGGGGGCGCTTTCTCCGAGCCGGTCCCCGTGCCCGTCCATGCCGGTGCCGCTGACCCCATCGAGCTTGATGAGCCACTGCTCGAAGCCATCTGTGGGTTCGCCATAGGCCGAGCGAACCTGGTAGGTGGTGGGATTGAACGCGACGACGGCCTTCGCCCGAGCCCCGCCGGCACTGGTGCCGACCTGTATGAGTTGCTGCAATGCAGCATGTGCGGTGCCGTCACTCGCGAACTCGCCGCGGACCGTCAGCCGTGCTGCAAGCACCAGGTCGGCAAGCTGTACCGCCGTCGGAGGATCACCACCTGTTTCGCGGGCCGGCGGCCGGAAGGTGAGGGCGCCCATGGCCCGGTCGGCGGCGTATGCGAGGCGGTCCAGTGCCGTGATGCGGTTGGCCTCGATGCCGTGCTCGGCCATCCAGGCATTGACCAGTGCGTTGCCGAAAGCGTCGGGGAGCGCGTCCGCCAGCAGCGGCGGCAGGCGATGGAATGTCTCAGGCCGCAGGTCCGGGAACTGGTACGGCCCCTCGCGAAGAGGCATGTTCAGGGGCGCCAGCTCGACACGACTGGCCACCCAGTCGCGGTCGAAGGCGAATGCGTACCATCCGGTGCTCGGATCGAGGCCGACCGCGCCAACCCGTCGATCCCAGGCCCGAACCTCGATGATGTCGGTGGGCTCGTAGCTCATCCGGGCTTCGTCCGCTGTCGAACCCGGGTCGGGCGAGCTGTCCCGGCGGCCCGGCGTTGACGGGACTCGAGAACCTCGAGCGGGTTGAAGGGCGCGGGTGGCGGCGCGAGGGCGTCGATCCACCGCTCCTCGCCGAGTGCGCGCAGGATCTTGACAAGCGTCGTCGTCGTCGTCCCAGAGCCGCTCTCGAGGTGCTTGAGGGCCCCGATCGACACGTTCGCCCGCTCTGCCAGCTCTGCCTGTGTCAAGCGCCGGGCGGTGCGCAGCGCTCGGAAGTGGCCCCCGAGCGCTCTCTCGAGCTCGTCACTGCGCATCTGCACCGCCTCCTTCAGTTACTATAGTGACCTACACATTCTCTACGCCAGTATTCCAAAAACATCTATAGTCACTGATCTGTCTTTTACAGTTAATCTTCCTCTCAAGAGTCAGATCTATAGCTGCAGATGCACCAAGCCTCTAGCGGCCAGCGGTCAGCACCGCCGTTGCGAAGGTGGGCCGTCGGACCGAAGTCCCACCCCCTGGCTGCGGGTCGAGAACGAGGGGCGATGACCTGGGGACGCCTGGTCGGTCCCTAGTTCCTCGGCCTGCCGGACCAGCTCGTAGGCGCCGTCGACCGCGTGGACCCGCATCACGTCCCGCCTCCCATCGTCGCGCTCAGGTCCCGATGAGCTCCCACACCGAGGGCTCGCCGACGATCTCCTTCACCAGCCCCCTGAGCTCGAGCACCCGGAGGTGGGCCAGCGCCTCGCTGACGGCGGCGCGCCGCATGAACCCTTCGATCCGGTCCCACGGGCGCGACCAGAGCATGTGCCCCGCGATCTGCCAGGCGGTGCCCGATCCGTTGCGGATGGCCGCGAGCACCTCTTCGAACCGCTGCTCGTGATGGGCGTACAGCTCGCCGAGGCGCCCGTGCAGGTCGACGAACCGGTGCTCGTGGGCGGGCAGGACCTCGTCGGGGGCGTACGGCTCCAGCTTGTGCAGCGAGTCGAGGTAGTCCCCGAGGGGGTTGTCCCCCGCCTGGGGGTGCAGGGAGACGTTCGGCGTGATGCGGGGCAGCACGTGGTCACCGGCGAGCATCAGGCGATTGGCGGGCTCCCAGAAGCAGAGGTGGCCGGGGGAATGCCCCGGGGTCCAGATGGCGGACAGGTCCCAGCCGGGGACCTCGGGCCGGTCGCCGTCCTCCAACAGGACGTCGGGGTGCACCTCGTCGACGAGCCCCCGCACCGGCATGGACGCGTTCTGCAGCTCCCCGATCTCGTCGGCCGGCGCCCCCATCCGCCGCAGCATCGCCCCCATCCGCTCGAGCAGGATGGTGGGCTCCTCGTAGCGGTCGGTGATCAGCGCCGCGTCCGCCGGGTGGAGGGCGACCCACGCGCCGGAGGCCTCGCGCACCCGACCGGCCAGCCCGTAGTGGTCGGGGTGGATGTGGGTGACGAGGACGCCCTGCACGTCGGCCACCGACGACCCGAGCTGCGACAGGCCGTCGGAGAGCGCCCGGAACGCCTCGTCGGTGTTCCAGCCGGTGTCGACGATGTAGGGACCGGCGTCCGTTTCCAGCGCGTACACGAAGACGTAGCGCAGCGAGCTCGCCGGCAGCGGCACCGGGATGCTCCACAGGCCCGGGCGGACCCGCTCGACCGGTGGCAGGGGGCCGAAACCGCGGGAGGGATCGGCCATCTCAGGCCCTACCGGCGCTCGCCGCGGGGTTCTGGAGGATCTCGCGGAAGGGGACGCCCCGGTCCACCTGGGGCTCCTTGGGGAGCCCGAGCACGCGCTCCCCGATCGTGTTGCGCTGGATCTCGCTGGTCCCGCCGGCGATGGCCGTCATCGGCGAGGTGAGCGACTCCGTGGCCAGCGCGGCGCCGGCGGGGTCTTCGGCGGACCACGCCTGGGCCCCCGGGCCGCCGAGCGCCATCCCCAGGTTGGAGGCCTGCCGGGCGAGCAGCGCGGTTGCCAGCTTGGCCACCGAGCCCTTCGAGCCGACGGGGATCCCCGCGGCGATCTCGTCGCGCATCTTCTGGCCCATGTACGCGAGCACCCGCTCGGCGACGAAGACCTTCACGATCTCCTGGCGCACGACCGGGTCGTCGTGGAGCCCGCGCCGGCGGGCCAGGCCGATGAACCGGCTCGACGACGCCCGGGCCCAGCTCTGCCCCCCACCCCCCGCACCCGTCCCGGCGCCGAGCGCCAGGCGCTCGTGGGTCAACATGGCGGTCAGCGAGCGCCAGCCGTCGTTCTCCGCACCGACCAGCGCCGTGACCGGCACCCGCACCGAATCGAGGAAGACCTCGTTGAAGTGGGAGTCCCCGTTCATCTGCCTCAGGGGGCGGATCGTGACGCCGGGGGCTCGGAGATCGACGATGAACATCGAGAGGCCCGCGTGCTTGGGGACGTCGGGGTCCGTCCGGGCCATGCACAGCGCGAAGTCGCTGTTGAGCGCGCCCGAGGTCCACACCTTCTGGCCGTCGAGCACGAACTCGTCCCCGTCGCGGACGGCCTTCATCTGCAGGCCCGCGAGGTCCGAGCCCGCGCCCGGCTCCGAGAGGAGCTGGGTCCACGTCTCCTCACCCCTGATCATGCGGGCGACGTGCCGCACCTTCTGCTCCTCGCTGCCGTGGTCGAGCAGCGTCGGCGCGCAGATCCCCGTGGTGACGACCTCCGACGTCGGTGCGAGGGGGTACCTGGCCGCCTCCTCGCCGAAGACCTTCTGGTGCTCCTCGGTGAGGCCCTGCCCCCCGTAGGCGGGGTCGAGGGTGATCCCGAGGAAGCCGGCGTCCCAGAGGGCGATCCGGAGGTCCCGGCTCAGGGTGGGGGGCACCGGTCCGTCCCCGACGGCGTACTTCCCGGCGTTCTCCCGGAGCCAGCTCCGCGCCTTGTCGCCGAACGTCTCGAGATCGATCACCGCCGTAGCCCTCCCGTCACCTCGCGGACACCGGAGCCTACCCGGTGGGCCTGACGGGCTCCCGGCCGGTGCCGACGTCCCCGCTGGTCGGGGGACGGGCCCGACGTCGGGGACGCCGAGTAGTGTCCTGCCCCGGGGCCCGGTCCGGGATCGGGCTCCGGGCGGCGGCCCGAACCGGTCAACAGCGGTCCGGGTCGTCCGGCAGCCCCGGGAAGTTCGGAGGGAGCCCGATGCGAGTGTCCGTGACCGTCAACGACGTGGAGCAGGAGCACGACGTCGAACCGCGCCTGCTGCTGGTGCAGTACCTCCGGGAGGTGCTGGGGCTCACCGGCACGGTCGTCGGGTGCGACACGACGTCGTGCGGGGCCTGCACGGTCCTGCTCGACGGCGAGTCGGTGAAGTCCTGCACCGTGCTGGCCGCGCAGGCCGACGGCGCCCGGGTGACCACGATAGAGGGGCTGGCCCGCGACGGGAGCCTCCATCCGGTGCAGGAGGCGTTCCGCGAGCACCACGCCCTGCAGTGCGGGTACTGCACGGCCGGGATGGTCATGGCCGTGGTGTCGCTGCTGGCGGAGGACCCGGACCTCGACGAGCGGGCCGTCCGCGAGGGGCTCGAGGGCAACCTCTGCCGCTGCACCGGGTACCACAACATCGTGCAGGCGGCCCTCTCGCTCGCCGGGACGGGGGAAAGGGCGTGATCCCCGCTTCGTTCGAGTACCTCCGGGTCGGATC
>JAKAZC010000079.1 GCA_021826655.1 Actinomycetes bacterium
CACCCGGGTGGACCGCAGGGTCCGGCCGGCCAGCGGCGAGTCCGCGCCCACCGTCAGCTCCTCGAGCCGGAACTCGAGGGAACCATCGTGCATGACGACGTCGACGAAGTCGACCACGTGGGGCTGGGTGACGAACGCCGCCATCCGGTCGCCACCGAGGCGCTGGGGGTTCACTACCCGGTCGGCCCCCACCCGCAGCAGCTTGGCCTCCGACGACTCGCCCCGGGCGCGGGCGATGACGTGGATCGCAGGATTGAAGGACCGGCTGGCCACGGTAACGAACAGGTTGTCCGCATCGGTGTCCAGCGCGGCGATGAGCGTCCCCGCCCGTTCGATCCCGGCCCGGACCAGGGTGGCGTCCTCCGTCACGTCCCCGGTGACGGAGCAGTAGTCGACGGTGGCGATGCGGTCCGCGTCGCGGTCGACTACGACGATCTCCTGGCCTGCGTTGGCCAGGTAGCGGGCCACCTCCCGGCCCACCCGTCCCCAGCCGCAGATCACGACGTGCCCCGTCATCGTGGCGATGTCCCGGTCCATCCTGCGCCTCCTGATCAGTTCCCGCATGTGCCCGTCGATGAGCAGTTCCAACGTCACCGTGAACGTGTACAGCGCCGTCCCCACCCCCAACAGGATGAGGGCGATGGTGAACGCCTGGACCCCCGCCCCGATCGGGTGCGGGAACCCGTAGCCGACGGTCGAGACGGTGACGACCGTCTGGTAGAGGGCCTCGAGCGGTCCGAACCCGAGGGCGGTGTAGCCCGCGGTCCCGATGCCCACCACCAGCGCCAGGGCCGCCAGTCCCACCTGGACCCGACGGAACGGGTTGGCGGTCACCGCGTGGCCGCGGTCGGGAGCCCTGGCGTCCGCACGACGCCACCCGCGGGTCCGACATCACCCGAGCGCGACCTGCTCATGGGTCCGATGCTACGTGGTCGCTCCGTACCGGCCGGTGCCCGGTGGGCCAAGATGGGCCGATGGCCCACGATCTCGTCATCCGCAACGGCACCGTGGTGGACGGCTCCGGTTTCGGCTCCTACCGCGCCGACGTCGGCATCACCGGCGACCGCATCACCGCCATCGGCCGCATCGACGGGCGGGCGCGCCACGAGATCGACGCCGACGGCCACGTCGTCACCCCCGGGTTCATCGACGGGCACACCCACATGGATGCCCAGGTCTTCTGGGACGCAACCGGTGCCAACTCGTGCTGGCACGGCGTCACCTCGGTGGTGATGGGCAACTGCGGTTTCACACTGGCGCCGGTGCGGTCCGACCAGCGGGAGCTGGTGGTCCGCAACCTCGAGCGGGCCGAGGACATCGACCCGGCCGCCCTGGCCGCAGGGATCGACTGGAGCTTCGAGACGTTCCCCCAGTACCTCGACGCGATCGACCGGCTGGCCAAGGGGGTCAACTTCGCCGCCAACATCGGGCACTCGGCCCTGCGCACCTGGGCCATGGGCGAGCGGGCGTTCGAGGTGGAAGCCACCCCCGACGACCTGGCCCGCATGTGCGGCCAGCTTGCCGACGCCCTGCGCGCCGGGGCCATCGGATTCTCGACGTCACGCACCAAGCACCACGAGACGTCCGACGGGCGCCCGGTGGCGTCGCGGCTCGCGTCGTGGGAGGAGGTGGCGACACTGGTCGGGGTGATGGGTGACCTCGGGGTCGGGATCTTCGAGGGAGCCGACGCCGACATGTCCGCCACCGACCCCGCCGTGCGGGCGCAGGGGTTGGACCGGATGGCGGCGCTGGCCGCCGCCACCGGCGTGCCGATGACCTTCGGCCTCGTCGCCACCCGCGGGTCGGGGTACCTCCTCGACTTCCTCGACGATGCCGCCACCCGGGGTGCCCGGCTGATCGCCCAGACACACTGCCGCGGCATCTCGGTGCTGCTGTCCTTGAAGACCCGGCTGCCGTTCGACCTGGTCCCGGCCTGGTCCGGCCTGCGCTCGCTGCCCATACCCGAGCAGCTGCGGATCCTGGGCGACCCGGACCTGCGACGGCCCTACGTCGACACCGCGGTCGACGCCGACTACGCCGCCTACACCGGAGTGGGCGCTCGGGCCCGGCCCCCCGACTTCGAGGGGATCCGGGTCTACGAGCACGGCCTGCCCCCCAATCCATCGGTCGCCGACGTCGCCCGGCGGCGGGGCGTCCACCCGGCCGAGGCGATGATCGACCTGTGCGTGGCGTCCGGAGGCGACCAGCTGTTCATCCAACCCAGCCTCTACCCCCAGGACGAGGCCGTCCTGCTGCGGGCCATGCGCCACCCGCGCACCGTCATGACCTTCTCCGACTCGGGCGCGCACCTGAGCCAGATCGCCGACTCGTCGATCCACACCCATCTGCTCGGGCACTGGGTGCGGGACCGCCGCGAATTCACGCTGGAGGAGGCGGTCCGCATGGTCACCCTGGCCCCGGCGGTGGCCTGGGGGCTGTCGGACCGGGGCCTGCTGCGCGAGGGCATGGCGGCCGACGTCGTCGTCTTCGACCCGGACACCGTCGCCCCGGCGGTGCCGGTCCTCGTCGACGACCTGCCCGCCGGTGGCCGCCGGCTCGAACAGCGGTCGGTCGGGTTCCTCGCCACCGTCGTCGGCGGCGAGGTCACCATCGACCGGGGGGCGCCCACCGGGGCGTCACCCGGCCGGCTCCTGCGCCGCACGCCGACCTGACGCCGGTAGACCCCGGCAGCGGACCGGGGCCTACCGCATCCAGAGGGTGCGGGCCGTCCGCCGCCGGATGACCCACCGGCCCCACAGGCGCTCCATGTCGTCCAGGTAGCGGACACCCAGGGTGAGGTCCCCGGTGCCCGAACCGGGGTCGCTCAGCTGGTAGACGACGGCGTAGGTGTCGAGGACCGCCTCGTCCGACCCGGGTGCCAGGTGGATCAACGGGTCGCCCAGCACGTGCATGCTGGTCGGGAACGTGCGGGGCGCCCGCATGGTGTCGAGCCACTCCTCGATGGGCTGGGTGCCGCGGGCCCCGGTCACCTCGGCGTCCGGGTGGAACAGCGCGGCCAGCGCGGCGACGTCGCGTTCATCGGCCGCCCGTGCGTAGCGCTGGATCAGCGCCCGCAGCTCCTCGTGGTCGCCCGCTCCCCCGCCCGGCACGGTGGACGCGGTCACAGTACGGCCACCGGGTTGACCGGACAGCCGGTGCCCTTGGGGATCCGGAGCGGTGCCATGGTGAACAGGAACTCCCACCGGTCGAGCTCGGCGCACCGTTCACCCAGCGGCGCCAGGCGGACGTTGTCGACCAGGGGGAGCCCCATGGCCACGATCCCGATCTGGTGGATCGGGAACGGCCAGTCCGGGGTGCCGATGAAGGGCATCGGGTCCGAGATCCCGTCGCTCCCGAGGACAGCCACCTCCCGCTCGGCCAGCCACCGGAGACACTCGGGGTGCAGGCCCGAGAACCCGTCGAACCCGCGCCGCGACCGCCGCCGCGCCTCGCGTCCCCACGCCACCAGCACCACGTCGCCCGGGCAGACCCGTACGCCCTGGTGGGCCTCGGTCGCCTCGAGGTCGGCCACCGTGACCACGTCGGTGCCGTCGAGGTACCCGAGCCCGAGGGCACGGGGCACGTCGAGGAGCACGCCCCGGCCGATCACCCCGTCGGCCATGGACAGCACGGTGTTGGACCGGGCGCCGTCGCTTCGTACCTCGCTGGCCGGCCGGCCCCCGTACATGCGGCCCCGGACGAACATGTGGGAGAGGGCGTCGACGTGGGTGGTCCACAGCCCGTGGACGTCGAGGGCCAGGTGGTCGCGGGCCGCCTCGTAGCCCTCGATCCCGTTCGAGTCACGGGCGTCCCCCGACGCCAGCATGTGGTGCTGGACCGGATGGGGATGGTCGGGCATCGGCTCGGTGGCCAGGTCGTGGGCGAGGCTGACCGCCTCGCCGGTCGACACCAGGCCGGCGGCGGCGGCCCGGCGCCCGTCGGTCAGGTGGTGGAGGGTCCCCCGCTCGTCGTCCGCACCCCACCGGGTCCAGTTGCACAGCTCCCCGAACAGCGCGTCGAGCTCGCCGGTGGAAGGGACGGGGTACTCGCTGGCCATCGGGTCATCCTGTCAGGATCGACCGGGCCGTGTGACCCGGACACCGTGTGAGCCGGTGCCGGGTCGGACCGGGACGGGTCGGGCGGCTCAGCCGGCAGGCGGCGGCCAGCCGGGCAGGAGCCCGAGCTCGGCGCAGACCTCCTGGGCCTCGATCCACTGGCCGTTGCGGCCGACCGCCTCCGGGCTGGTCACCAGCCACGCGGCCACCGCCCCCACCACGTCGGACGGGGCGCCGGCCGAGGCGTCGAAGCCGAATCCGGCCATGTCGAGGGCGATCCGTTCGGTGGCCACGAACCCGGGGCTCAGGTTGAAGGCGAGGATTCCCCGGTGGCGCAGCTCGACGGCCAGCATGCCGGCGAGCCGGTGCACCGCCCCCTTCGACATGCCGTAGCCGAGGCCCCATCCACCGCTGCCGGCCGGCCGGTGCGGGTCCATGGTGCCGGAACTGGAGGCGAGGTCGATGACGATTCCGTGGCCCCGGTCGATCATCTGGGGGAGGACCAGCTTGGCCAGGATCACCGGGGCCATCACGTTGGCCTCGAGGTGCCGGTCGAGCAGCTCCACCGGGGTGTCGAGGAGCAGGTCCATGTGGCCGGGACCTACGTAGCGGCCGTTGTTGACCAGGACGTCGATCCGGCCCCACCGCTCGAGCACCGTGGCCACCGCGGTGCCGAGGGACGTGCGGTCGAGCAGGTCCAGGTAGACGGGCAGGGCGCGGCCGCCCTCGGCCTCGACCTCGGACGCCGTCGAGTCGAGCGAGCCGGGCAGCGGCCGGGTGTTCGACACCGCCACCGTCGACGAGTGCTCGCGCTCCTCGCCCTCGTGACGGGTGCGGGCCGCCAGGGCCACGTCGAGGCCGGCCCGGGCCAGGTGCCGGGCGATGGCCTTCCCGATCCCCCGGCTGGCCCCGGTCACCAGCGCCACCGGTCGGTCGGACCCTGCGGTCATGGCGCCCCCCTGTCCGTCCGGTCCCGCTGCGGCGCGTCCAGCACGGTGGTGCGCCGGACCATCTCCTCGTACCCGGCCCGGCCGCCTTCGCGTCCGAACCCGCTGTGCCCCACTCCGCCGAACGGTGTGGCCGGCGACAGCTCCCCCAGGCCGTTGGTCATGACCACCCCGGCCCGGAGCCCGTCGACCAGTCGGGCCAGTCGATCGGGGTCGGCCGTGTGCACGTAGGCGGCGAGCCCGTACTCGCTGTCGTTGGCCTTGGCCAGGACCTCGTCCTCGGTGCCGAACCGGAGCAGCGCCTGGACCGGGCCGAACACCTCGTTGCGGGCCAGGTCGCTGTCGTGGTCGACGTCGCCGAAGACGGTCGGGGCGACGAACCACCCGCGGGCCAGGTCACCGCCCAGCCGCCCGCCTCCGGCCAGCAGCGTGGCCCCGTCGGCGGCGGCCCGGTCGACCACGCCCAGGATCCTCGCCATGGCGGCCTCGGAGACCACCGGCCCCACCACGGTGGTCGGGTCGAGCGGGTCGCCCACCGGGAGCGCGGCCAGCGTGGCCAGGACCCGGCCGACCAGCGCGTCGTAGACGTCCTCGTGGACGTAGGTACGGGTGGGGAGCGCACATCCCTGACCCGAAAGCAGGGCGGTGCCGGCCAGTGCCACCACCGTGGCCGCGGTGTCGAGGTCGGCGTCGGACCACACTATATGGGGGGACTTGCCTCCGAGCTCCAGGGCGAGCGGCGTGAGGTTGGCCGCGGCCGCGGCCATCACCGCCCGTGCCGTGGCCGCCCCACCGGTGAAGGTGAGCTTGTCGACGCCGGGGTGGCCGGCGAGCGCCGCCCCGGCCGTCTCCCCGCCGACGACGAGGTTGACCACGCCCGGGGGCACGCCGGCCTCGAGGGCGAGCTCGCCGAACCGGAGCATGCCGAACGGAGCCAGCTCGGGCGGCTTCACCACCACCGTGTTACCGGCGGCCAGGGCCGGCCCACACTTCTGGCCCATGCCCATCATCGACCCGTTCCACGGCGGGACCACGCCGACCACACCGTAGGGGACCAGGCGCACGGTGGCCGTCCCCCGGGTCACCGACAGCGTCTCGCCGGTCACGGTGGGCGCCAGCTCGGCGTAGTAGCGGACCCAGGCCGCCGTGTAGCGACCGGGACCCAGGACCGACACCGGTGTGCCGTTGTCGAGGGCGGCCAGCGCCGAGGCCTCCTCGCGGTGGGCGTCGAGGAGGCTGGCCAGCCGGTCCAGGATCGCGCACCGGGCCGCCGGACCGAGGGCGGCCCACGCCGGCTGCGCGGCACGAGCGGCGGCCACCGCGTCGTCCACGTCGTCGGACCCGGCCATCCCCACTTCGGCCTGGACCTCCCCTGTCGCCGCGTACCGGTGCAGGTGGACCCCGTCGGCCGCACCCGGCCGCCACGAGTCACCCACCAGGTGCCCCTGGCCGGCCAGGCGGCGCACCGTGGCCGACACCGGCGTCGACCTCACGGGACGACGTACCCCCCGTCGACCGGCAGGGCCACCCCGAGCACGAACGAGGCCGCCGGCGTGCACAGCCACACCACCGCCTCGGCGATCTCGGAGGCCTCGCCGATACGCCCGATGGGGTGGAGCCGCTTCAGGTGGGCGTCGATGGACGGCTGGAGGCGGATGGCCTCGTCGACCATGGGTGTGCGGGCAGTGCCCGGGCAGACGGCGTTGACCCGGATGCCGCGGGCCCCGTAGTCGAGGGCCGCCACCTTGGTCAGTCCGATGACCCCGTGCTTTGCAGCGGTGTAGGCGGCCTGGTGCGGGTAGGCGACCAGCCCGACGCCCGACGCGGTGTTGACGATGGCGCCGCCCCCCCGCTCGAGCATGCGGGGGATCTCGGCTTTCATGCAGTAGTAGACCCCGTTGAGCATGATGTCGAGGGTCCGGGCCCAGCCGTCGTCGGGATAGTCGGCCAGTGCCGCCATCGGGGCGGCGATCCCGGCGTTGTTGTGGGCGCAGTCGAGTCCGCCGAAGGTGTCGACAGCGAACCCCACCATCGCCTCGACCTCGGACTGCACGCTCACGTCGGTGCGCACGAATGCGGCCCGCCCGCCCGCCGCCTCGACCAGCGCGACCGTCTCGCGGCCGCCGTCCTCGTCGACGTCGGCCACGATGACGGCTGCACCCTCCCGGGCGAAGAAGCACGCCGCCGAGCGGCCGATCCCCATCGCCGCCCCGGTGACCAACGCGACCTTGTCCTCCAGTGCTCCCATGGCGGGCAACAGTATCGGTGCCCGCCGGAGCGGGTACGTTTCCGGCATGGGTCGATTCGTAGGCAGGGTCGCACTGGTGTCGGGCGCGGCGAGCGGCATCGGCGCGGCCGTGGCCGAACGCCTTGCCGCGGAAGGCGCAACGGTGCTGTGCGCCGACATCGCCGACATGACCGGGGGCGTCCGGTGCGACGTGACCGATGCCGCTTCGTGCGCCGCCGCCGTGGCCCACGCCGTCGACACCCACGGCCGGCTCGACATCCTGGCCAACGTCGCCGGTGTCGGATCGGCGGCGGCCATCTGCGACGTCGACCCCGACGAATGGCGCCGGGTCATCGAGGTCAACCTCACCGGCACCTTCCTCCTGTCCCAGGCGGCCGTGCCCGCCCTGCTCGCGTCGACCGGGTGCATCGTCAACATGGGGTCGGTGGCCGGGCTGCGCGCCACCCCGTACAACGCCGCCTACTGCGCCTCGAAGGGCGGCGTGGTGCTGCTCACCAAGTCGATGGCCATCGAACTGGCCCGGTCTGGCGTCCGGGTCAACGCGGTCTGCCCGGCCTCGGTCGACACGCCGTTCCTCCGGAACTTCACCGTCCCCGAGGGTGCAGACCTGTCGCTGTTCGCCCGGGCCGCCTCCCCCATGGGCCGGGTCATCGACCCGTCCGAGGTGGCCGCCGCCGTCGCCTACCTGGCCTCGGACGATGCCCGGACCGTCAGCGGAACAACCCTCGTCATCGACGGAGCGGCCACCGCCTGACCGCTACCCCCGGATGTCTGCCAGCGACACCGTGTCGGTGTCCCGTCCCGACCGCAGCACCCGACCCGGCCTCGCCCCGGTGTCCGAGCCGCCGGCGACCACCTCGACCCCGGCCACCAGCACGTGGTCGACTCCGGACGATCCGGCCACCAGCCGTGCGCCCCCTCCTGGCAGGTCCGTCACCAGTCCGGCAGGTTCACTGGCCACGGTGGTCGGATCGAGGACGACGAGGTCGGCGTGCCACCCCGGCTCGATGCGGCCCCGGTCGCGCAGCCCGTAGAGTCGGGCAGGGCGGTCGGTCATCATCTCGACAGCCTCCTCGACGGACAGCAGCCCCCGCTCCCGCACCACCTCGCCGAGCACCCGGGTCGGGTAGTTGGCGTGGCACATCAGATCCAGGTGGGCACCGGCGTCCGAGCCGCCGAGCAGCACCCGGGGGTCCTTCCACACCTCCACCCGGGCCGCCCATCCCTCGTCGGTGCGCCCCAGGCTCGGGGTCAGCGACGGCAGCACCACATAGAGGGTCAGATCGTCGGGGAGTACCACGTCGACGAGCACGTCGATCACGTCGGTACCCCGGGACCGGGCGATGTCGCCGAGCGACCGTCCCACCCACTCGGACCCGGCGTCGGCCACCTCCATCGTGGCGAAGTCGGTGAGCACTCCGATGGCGCGGGCGGCGACCTTCTCGGCACCGGACCGCAGGGCGGCCCGGGTGTCGGGGTCGGCGACCGCCTTCCGGCGGCCCTCGACGTCGAGTGCCGTCACCTCCCGCCAGCCAGGCAGACCCGGCAGCAGCGTGTTCGACCGCATGCGCATCATGTCGGGCAGGGCCAGGGCCACCACGTGGGCACCACGGGCAGCGGCCACGTCGGACGCCCGCAACTGCTGCTCCCAGATCTCCTCGCCGGCCAGGCTGCCCAGCAGGTTCCAGTTGAGCGGCCGGTCGGCGGCCAGCGACATGTCGGCCATCAGCTCCATACGGTCGTCCGGGATCGGTCCGATCGTCGGGATGAACTCGAGGGTCGTGCCCGGGTGTCCGCGCAGCGCGCCGGCCAGGGCCACGAACTCGGGGAACGAGGCGTGGCTGGAGGGGACCGGGCGGTGGTCCCCGTCCAGGTGGCCCTCGCCCAGCGACGACGAGAGCCCGAGGGCACCGCCCCCCAGTGACTCCTCGACCAGGCGGACCATGGCCGCGACCTGCTCCGGGGTGGCCTGGTCGCACGTGGCGCGCTCGCCCATCACGACCCGGCGCACGGTCGAGTGTCCGACCAGGAACCCGGCGTTGACCGCCAGGCCGACGTCGACCCGGTCGAGGTACTGGCCGAAGGTCCCCCACGACCACGGGCCGCCACCCACCAGCGCCTCGCGGGGGATCCCCTCCACCACCGCCATCATCGCCTGGACGTACTCCCCGTCGCCGGGGCCCAGCGGGGCGATGGAGAACCCGCAATTCCCCCCGACCACCGTGGTCACTCCGTGTTGGACCGAAGGACTGGCGGTGGTGTCCCACAGGAGCTGCGCGTCGTAGTGGGTGTGGATGTCGACGAACCCGGGGCACACCACCCTGCCGGTGGCGTCGAGCTCCTCGACCCCGGCGCCGGGCACCGTCCCTACCGCCACCACACGCCCGTCGGTGACGGCCACGTCGGCGATCCGCGACGGGGACCCGGTGCCGTCGACCACCCGTCCGCCGCGGATCACCAGGTCGTGCACGTCAGCCTCCCGCCAGCAGCTCGTCGACCGCCGACTCGACGACGGTCCCCCGGAAGAACCCCGGGTTGGTGCCCGTATAGAACCGGGCGGGGTTGGTGAACACGAAGTCTCGGAAGGACGCGGCGCCGATCCAGCCGTTGTCGACCATCTCGTGGGCCTCCTCGAGCACCTCGGTCACGTCGGGCAGGTCCCAGTGGGCGATGTCCGAACCCAGCATCACCTGCAGCTCGGAGCCGAACGGGTTGACCGCAGTGTTGAAGGCCAGCGACGTCAGATCGG
>JAKAZC010000080.1 GCA_021826655.1 Actinomycetes bacterium
CCTACCAGCCGCTCGGCGCGGTGCTCGCCATCATGCCCTGGAACTTCCCGCTGTGGCAGGTGGCACGCTTCATCGCCCCTGCGGTCATGGTCGGCAACGTGGGACTGCTCAAGCACGCACCCAGCGTGCCCCGGACCTCCCTCCTCCTCGAGGACCTGTTCCGCCGGTCCGGCGCGCCGGACGGCCTCCTCCAGAGCCTGCTCGTCGGGACCCACCAGGTGCCGGCGATCATCGCCGACGACCGGGTGGCCGCCGTCACCCTGACCGGCTCGGTGGGAGCGGGACGGGCCGTCGCCGCCCAGGCGGGCGCGGTCGGCAAGAAGGTCGTCCTGGAGCTGGGCGGCAGCGACCCCTTCGTCGTGCTGCCCTCCGCCGACCTCGACCGGGCGGTGCCCGTGGCCGTGCAGGCCCGGGTGCAGAACAACGGCCAGTCGTGCATCGCGGCCAAGCGGTTCATCGTCCACGCCGAGGTGGCCGAGGAGTTCACCCGCCGTTTCGTGGCCGCGATGGCCGCCCTGTCGGTCGGGGATCCGTTCGATCCGGCCACCGAGGTCGGTCCACTGATCAACGCGGCCGCCGTCGACGTCATCGAGTCCCAGGTCGAGGACGCCCGGTCCAAGGGGGCGACCATCCTGTGCGGTGGCGGACGCGTGGTCGGCCCCGCCGGCCCGGACCATCCCGGCTGCTTCTACGCGCCGACGGTCGTCACCGGCATCCGGCCGGGGATGCGGGTCGCCACCGAAGAGGTGTTCGGACCGGTCGCCCTGCTCTACACGGTGGCCGACGCCGACGAGGCACTGGCGGTGGCCAACGACACCGAATTCGGCCTGGGGTCGAGCGTCTGGACCAACGACCCCGACGAGCAGCAGCGCTTCGTCCGCGGACTGGCCGCCGGCCAGGTCTTCGTCAACGGGATGACCGCGTCGATGCCCCAGCTGCCCTTCGGCGGCATCAAGAGCTCGGGGATCGGTCGCGAGCTCGGCTCCCACGGTCTCCATGAGTTCTGCAACGCGAAGTCGGTGTGGATCGCCTGATGATCCGTCGGTCCGCCCGATGACGTCGGTCCGCCCGGAGTCCGGGCGGCGCAGCTATTTCGACCACGCGGCGACCACCCCGCTGCGGCCCGAGGCGCTCGAGGCCATGCTGCCGTACCTGGCCGATGACTTCGCCAACCCGTCCGGCGCCCACGCCGAGTCCCGTCGGGCACGGATGGCCCTCGACGACGCGCGCGACCGGATCGCCGAATTGCTCGGCGTCGGCCCAGGAGACGTGGTGCTCACGTCGGGCGGCACCGAGGCCGACGACCTCGCGGTGCAGGGAGGATGGGAGGCGGCGTGGGGGGCCGCCGCCGATGGGCCGGGCACCGTGGTGTGCGCCGCGATGGAGCACCACGCCGTGCTCGAGGCGTGCCGTGCCCTGGCCCGGGGCACCGGCGCCGACCTCCGCCTGGTTCCGAGCGATCCGGACGGCCGGGTGGACCTCGGTGCCCTGGCCGATGCGTGCACACCCGATGTCCGCCTCGTCTCGGTCATGACCGTCAACAACGAGCTCGGAACGGTCCAGCCCCTGGAGGACGTGGCCCGGGTGACCGCGGAGCGTTCGCCGGCGGCGCTCCTGCACACCGACGCCGTCCAGGCCGTGCCGTGGCTCGACACCGCCGACGTCACCGCTCCGGCCGACCTGGTGTCGGTGAGCGCCCACAAGTTCGGCGGCCCGAAGGGAAGCGGGGCGGTGGTGCTGCGACGGGGTGCCGCGGTTCGGCCACGCATCGGCGGCGGCGGGCAGGAGCGGGGGCGCCGCAGCGGCACGCCCAACGTGGCCGGGGCCGTCGGGATGGCGACCGCGCTGGCCGCCACGGTGGCCGAGCGCGGGTCCACGGTGGCACGGGTGCGCGCCTTGCGGGACCGGCTCGCGGACGGTCTGGCCGGGCGCCTCGGGGGGGTGACGGAGTCGGGTCGGCGCGAGGACCGGGTGGCCGGCATCCTCCACCTTCGGCTCGACGGCATCGAGTCCGAGGCCCTCGTGGTGCTGCTGGACGACGCGGGGATCGCCGCTTCGGCCGGTGCGGCCTGTTCGAGCGGGGCCGTCGAGCCGAGCCATGTGCTGGTGTCCCTCGGCCTCGGACCGGTGGCCGCGTCGTCGGGTGTCCGGTTCTCACTGGGGGTCACCTCCACGGAGCAGGACGTGGATCATGCGCTCGACTGCGTCCCCCCGGTCGTCGAGCGCCTGCGAAGCTAGGCAGATGCGCGTCCTGGTGGCCATGTCCGGTGGGGTGGACTCGTCGGTGGCGGCGGCGCGTCTCGTCGGGTCCCTGGGCCCCCGGTGCGTCGTGGGGGCCACACTCAAGCTCTGGGGGGGCGACGCCGACTCGGGTTGCTGCTCGGTGGCCGACGTCGACGACGCCCGGCGCGTGGCCGACCAGCTGGGGATCGTCCACCACGTCTTCAATTTCGCCGCCGACTTCGACGCGCACGTGGTCGGCCCCTACGTCGCGGGCCACGCCGCCGGCCGCACCCCCAACCCGTGCATCGAGTGCAACCGCCACCTCAAGTTCGACCGCCTCCTCGAGCGGGCGGCCGTCCTCGGGTTCGACGCAGTGGCCACCGGCCACCACGCCCGGGCCGTCCGGGACCCCGACGGCCGCTTCCGGCTCCTGCGGGGCGCCGACGGGAGGAAGGACCAGTCCTACGTGCTGGCCATGCTGGGCCAGGAGGAGCTGGCCCGCTGCGTGTTCCCGGTCGGCGACACCACCAAGGAGGTGGTCCGGGCCGAGGCAGCCCGCCTGGGGCTGCGCACAGCGGACAAGCCCGACAGCCAGGACGTCTGCTTCATCCGGTCCGATGTCGGCCGGGCCGGGTTCCTGGGCGACCGGGTGGAGCTCCACCCCGGCCGGCTCGTCGACCACGTTACGGGGGACGACCTGGGCCGGGTGGACGCGGTCGAGCTGGTGACCGTCGGCCAGCGCCGGGGCATGGGCCACGGGACCGACGGGCGCCGCCGGTTCGTCACCTCGGTCGACGTGCCGGCCCGGCGGGTGACGGTCGGTCCACCCGAGGCCTCGCTCGCCGGGGTGCACCGGCTGCACACGTTGGCCTGGGTGGACGGCATGCCCCGTCCGGCACCGGACGGGGCCTTCGCCGCCCTGGCCCAGTGCAGTGCCCACGGTCCGGCCGTCACGTGCGCTATCCGCCCGGCGGGCGACGGTGACGAGGTGGAGGTGGCGTTCTCGACGCCACAGCGACGGGTGGCGCCCGGGCAGACGGTGGCCCTCTATGAGCCGGACCGGCCGGACAGCGTGCTCGGCTCGGGCATCGTGGCATGAGCCCGGCCCGGGGCGGCGCGGGCGACGGGGGTGCCCTCGACCCGGTGGACCGTGCCGCGGAATTGCGGGCCCGGATCGCCCATCACGACGAGCGCTACCACGTGCTCGACGATCCCGAGGTCTCCGACGCCGAGTACGACGGTCTGGTGCGCGAGCTCCGGGCGATCGAGGCCGAGCACCCTGACCTGGTCGTGCCGGACTCGCCGACCTCACGGGTGGGGGCGGCGCCCTCCGCGCTGTTCGCCCCCGTCGCCCACCACGTGGCGATGATGAGCCTGGACAACGCCTTCAGCCCCGACGAGCTCCGGGCCTGGGCCGACCGCCTGGCCAAGCAGGTCCCGGACGACACCACCTTCGGGTGCGAGCTCAAGATCGACGGCCTGGCCATCTCCCTCCTCTACCGTGCCGGCCGGTACGTGCAGGCGGCCACCCGGGGCGACGGCACCACAGGTGAGGACGTCACCGCCAACGTCGCCACCATCGCCGCCGTTCCCGATCGGTTGGACCCGGCGGCGGGACCACCCCCCGAGGTGCTCGAGGTCCGCGGCGAGGTCTTCATGCCGATCGGCGCCTTCGACGACCTCAACCGGCGTCAGGCCGAGGTGGGGGAGAAGCGCTTCGTCAACCCCCGGAACTCGGCGGCCGGGTCGCTGCGCCAGAAGGACCCGGGCGTCACCGCCGCCCGGGCACTCTCGTTCTGGGCCTACCAGGTGGGGGAGTTCGTGCCGGCCGGGGGACCGGGGGGCGGCACGGGGGGCGGCACGGGTGCCGGCACGGTTGCCGGGGGTGCCGGGGGTGCCGGGAGTGCCGGGAGTGCCGACCCCGCCACGGGCCCGGCGGCCAGCCAGTCGGCCACCCTCGAGTGGCTCCGCCGGGCCGGGTTCCCGGTCAACCCCGAGGTCCGCCTCGTGCACGGGCTGGACGAGGTGCTCGACTTCTGCGCCCGGTGGGAGGAGCACCGACACGACCTCGACTACGAGATCGACGGCGTCGTCGTGAAGGTCGACGACCTCGGGCTCCAGCGGGCGCTCGGGTCGACGTCGCGCGCCCCCCGGTGGGCGGTCGCCTACAAGTTCCCCCCCGAGGAGCGTTCGACCACCCTGCTCGACATCGAGGTGTCGATCGGTCGGACCGGAAAGGCCACACCCTTCGCCGTCCTGGAACCCGTCTTCGTGGGAGGGTCGACGGTGGGGCTGGCCACGCTGCACAACGAGGACCAGGTCCGGATCAAGGACGTCCGTCCGGGGGACACGGTGATCGTGCGCAAGGCCGGGGACGTCATCCCCGAGGTGGTCGGCCCGGTGCGGATCGCCGGCAGGCGCCGGCGGCCGGCGTGGAGGTTCCCGACGGCGTGCCCGGTGTGCTCGGCACCGCTGGTGCGCCTGGACGGGGAGAGCGACACGTTCTGCACGAATCTGGACTGCCCTGGCCAGCGGGTCCAGCGCATCGCCCACTTCGCCTCGCGGTCGGCCATGGACATCGAAGGACTGGGCGAGCAGCGGGTGCAGCTGCTCGTCGACCGGGGCCTGCTGGTCGACGTGGCCGACCTCTACGGGTTCACCGGGTCGACCTTCGAGGGGCTCGACGGGTTCGCGGCGCTGTCGACCGCCAACCTGCTCGCCGCCATCGACGCGTCGCGGACCCGCCCGCTCAGCCGGGTGCTGATCGGCCTGGGCATCCGCCACCTCGGTCAGGTCGGTTCGGTGGCGCTGGCCGGCGCGTGTCGCGACCTCGACGGCATCCTCGCCGCCGACGAGGGGACGCTCGCCGCCATCGACGGTGTGGGCCCGGTCATCGCGTCGAGCGTCGTGGCCTGGTTCGCCTCGCCCGTCAACCGGTCGGTGGTCGAGCGCCTGCGGACGGCGGGCCTCCACCTGACCGATCCGGGGGCGCCGGCCCCCGGATCGGCGGGGGCGACGGCGCAGACCCTGACCGGCAGGTCGGTGGTGGTGACCGGCACCCTGGACGGCTACACCCGGGACGAGGCCGAGGCCGCCGTCCTCGCCCGGGGCGGCAGGTCACCGGGGACGGTGTCGGCCAGGACCTACGCCGTCGTCGTCGGGCGGGCGCCGGGCGCGTCGAAGGTGGCCAAGGCCGAGCAGCTCGGCGTGCCGGTCGTCGACGGCGACCGCTTCGACGCCCTCCTGGCCTCGGGGGAGCTCCCGGGGGCGGAGTGATGCCGGGGCGCCCCGCCGTACGGCGGGGCGCCGCCGGAGGTCGGCGACCTCCTGGCGATCCGGTCGGTGCACCCGTGGTGTCCCGCTGCCCGACCCTCCACCTCCTGTGCCCACCCGATCGGTAGCCTGAGCGGAGCCATGCCGAGTCTCACCGACTCCATCGGGCGCGTCCTCGGCGACCGTTACCGACTCGTCACCGCCGTGGGCACAGGTGCGTCCGCGCACGTCTACCTGGCCGACGACGTCTCCCTCCGCCGGCAGGTGGCCATCAAGGTGCTGCACCCCGCCCTCGCCGGCGACCAGGCCTTCCTCAAGCGGTTCCGGGCCGAGGCCCGGGCGGTCGCCGCCCTCAACCACCCGAACGTCCTCCGCGTCTACGACTGGGGCGAGGAGGGGAGCGAGCCCTACCTGGTGCTCGAGTACCTGGCCGGGGGCAGCCTGCGCCAGATCTACGACACCGGCACCCTGCTCTCGCCCGAGCAGGCCGCACGCATCGGGATCGAGGCGTGCGCGGGACTCGACTACGCCCATCGCCGGGGCCTGATCCATCGGGACATCAAGCCGGCCAATCTCCTGTTCGACGCCGACGGCCGGCTGCGCATCGCCGACTTCGGACTGGCCCGGGCGCTCGCCGAGGCGGCCTGGACCGAGCCGGACGGCGCCATCCTCGGCACGGCCCGCTACGCCGCCCCCGAGCAGGTCGAGGGTTGGGTGCTCGACGGCAAAGCCGACGTCTACGGGCTCGCGCTCGTGCTGTACGAGGGCGTCACCGGCGAGTCCCCGTTCATCGGCGACACCACCGTGGCCACGCTCATGGCCCGTCTCGGCGCCCTGCTGCCCGAGCACGAGGCCCTCGGACCGCTGGGCGAGATCCTCCTGTGGGCGGCGGCCCCGGATCCGGCCGAGCGCTACGACGCCGCCCGGCTCGGCGCCGAGCTGGCCACGCTGGCCGCCACGCTGCCCGAACCCGCGCCACTGCCCCTGGTGACCCCTGAACGCGAGGACGAGGACCCGTTCCTCCTGGCGGCGGCCATCGGGCTGACACCGGCCAGCGAGCGCCCGACCACGGTGCTGGTGCGCCCCCGTTCCGAGGCCCGGGGCGACCTGACCGAGATCGGCACCCCCGCCGCCACCGCACCCGGGGCCGACACTCCGGACGGGCCGGCCGAGCAGGCGGTCGTCCCGGACCGGGTCCGTCGGAAGTGGCCGTACGTGATCGCGCTGTGTGTGCTGGTCGCCGCCCTTGCCGGGGCCGGGGTGGCGTGGGCGGTCCGGACCCAGGTCTTCACCCCCTCCAGCCCCGTTCCGGTGCTCGAGGGGCGCACCCTGCCGGCGGCCACGGCCGCGGCCAGGACGGTCCACCTCGGCGTGCGGGTCACCGGCCGGACGACGTCGATCACCGTGCCCGCCGGCATCGTGATCAGCCAGCGGCCGACGGCCCGGTCGGGGTCCACCCGGACGACGCTCAAGCAGGGCTCCACCATCGCCGTGGTCCTGTCGACCGGGCTCCCGCAGGTGGTCATCCCGGACCTGGCATCGTTCACCGACTGCCACGACGCGGTCCAGGCCCTGGCCGCGGTCCACCTCGTCGGGGTCTGCCCGCCGACGGCCGCGCAGTACGACTCGACGGTACCGGCCGGTGCGATCGTGGGCACCTCGCCGGTCGCCAGCGCCCCCTACGGCTCGACGATCACGGTGATCACCTCGAAGGGGCACGCGCCGGTGGACGTGCCGTCGGTCGCCGGCCCGGCGAGCGCCTACGGGTCGGCCGCCGCCGCGCTCACCGCCGCCGGGTTCGCACCGGTCGAGGCCAAGGCGTACTCGTCGACCGTCCCGACGGGCCAGGTCATCGGGACGGCGCCGGCCACCGGTGGAGCCCAGCCGTTCGGCTCGACGGTCACCGTCCAGGTCTCGCTCGGTCCACAACCGGTGACCGTGCCGTCGTTGACGGGGCAGTCGCCGTCGACGGCCGCGGCCGGCCTGACCGCCCTCGGACTGGTGCCCGGCGGTCCCTACGGACCGCCGGGGGCCAAGACCGTGGTCTCCACCTCACCGGACGGGGGGACGTCGGTGCCCGTCGGGTCGACGGTGGACGTCTACACCAAGTGACCAGCACCCCGCGGACGTGCGAACTGTGCGAGGCCGCCCGGATCACCGAGTGGCACCACGAGGACGACACGTGCTGGGTAGCCGACTGCGAGGTGTGCGGGGTCCCCATGGTGGTGTGGAAGCGGCACGGCAACGAACCGCCAAAGGCCGACGTCGAGCACATGCTGGCCCGACTGGGAGCGGTGGCCGACCGTGTCCTGGGCGCGGACGGATGGTCCTACGACCGCGTGATGCGCCAGATCCCGGACCACTTCCACGCCCACGCACGCGATCCCAACTGGTGGTTCCGGCGATTCGGCCGGTCCTGAGCGCCCGGCCGGTGGGGCACGGGTGATCAAGTACCTGGGATCGAAGCGCCGCCTGGTGCCCGCCCTGTTGGCGCTGGCCGCCGCGTCCGGGGCGCGGACGGGTCTCGACCTGTTCTGCGGCACCACCCGGGTGTCCCAGGCCTTCAAGGGTCTGGGGCTCGAGATCACGGCGGTCGACTCGGCCCGGTGCGCCCACGTCCTGGCGCAGTGCTACGTGGCCACCGATCCCGACGCCACCCCGGGATTCCGGGCGGAGGTGGCCGAGGCGGTGGACCGGCTGAACGCGGTTCCGGGAGCGCCCGGCTACGTCACCGAGACCTTCTGCACCGACGCCCGCTACTTCCGTCCGGCCAACGGCGCCCGCATCGACGCCGTGCGCGACGTAATCGAGGCGGAGTACGCCGGGAGCCCGTTGTGGCCGGTCCTCCTCACCGGCCTCCTCGAGGCGGCCGACCGGGTCGACTCGACGACGGGCCTCCAGATGGCCTACCTGAAGCGGTGGGCCCCGCGGGCCGACCACCCGCTCGTCCTGCGGGTCCCCGCACTGCTGGCCGGACCCGGACGCGCCGTCCGGGGCGACGCCCGGTCCCTCGTCGGGACGTCGGCCCTGCCCGACGTCGACCTGGCCTATCTCGACCCGCCCTACAACCAGCACCGCTACGACTCGAACTACCACGTCTGGGAGACCCTGGTGGCGTGGGACGCCCCCGACCATTACGGGGTCGCCTGCAAGCGGTCGGAGCTGCGCGATCCGGCCACCAAGAGCGCCTTCAACGGGAAGCGCACCATGCCGGCGGCCCTGGCCGACGTGGTCGCGCGGGTGGCGGCCGACGTGGTCGTGCTGTCCTACAACAACGAGTCGTGGCTGACCTTCGACGAGATGCACGACCTGTGCGCGGCCCGGGGTCACGTGGAGGTGCTGGCCTTCGACTCGGCCCGGTACGTCGGCGCCCGGATCGGCATCCACGACCCCTCGGGTCGCCGGGTGGGCACGGTCTCCCACACCCGCAACACCGAGTACGTGGTGGTGTGCGGGCCCCGCCCCCGGGTGCGGGCCATGGCGTCCGCGGCGGTGTCGGCCGGGCTGGGGACACGGGTCGACCGGCCGGTCCCGGTGGCCGTCGGCTGATCCACCACGGCCGTCGCCACGATCGGGGCACGGGTCCCCGGTGGGGTGGTGACCGGCTTGACCGGGGCGGCGGCGCGATGGGAACGTGGGTGGGTTGCGTCCCCCACCGCCGACCGGACCGGTCGCACGCGTGCGGACGCCTGCACACCGTGGCGCGCCGAGCGGCGCACACACCGATGCCGACCGGTGGTCGGCCGACACGAGAGAAGCTGAGCCGATGGGAACACTGGACGGACGGATCGCCATCATCACCGGAGCGGGGCGCGGCATCGGCCGTGAGTACGCCCTGCTGTTCGCCGCTGAAGGGGCCAAGGTCGTGGTGAACGACCTCGGCGGGTCGCTCGACGGCTCCGGCGACGACCGGAGTGCGGCCCAGCAGGTGGTCGACGAGATCGTGGCCGCCGGTGGCGAGGCCGTCGCCAACCACGACGACGTCACCGACTGGGAAGGCGGCGAGCGCCTCATCGAGACGGCCATCTCGACCTACGGTGATCTCCACGTCCTGGTCAACAACGCCGGCATCCTGCGCGACCGGGTGCTCATCAACATGACCGAGGCCGAATGGGACGCGGTCATCCAGGTCCACCTGAAGGGGCACTTCGTGCCCACCCGGCATGCCGCGGCCTACTGGCGCGAGCAGACCAAGGCCGGCAAGGAGGTCCACGCCTCGGTGGTCAACACGTCCTCGACCTCGGGCCTGCTCGGCAACCCCGGACAGACCAATTACGGCGCGGCCAAGGCGGGGATCGCCGCCTTCACGACCATCGCCGCCACCGAACTGGCCCGCTACGGGGTCCGCGTCAACGCCATCACCCCGAACGCCCGGACCCGGATGACCGTCGAGACGCCCGGCCTGGCCGACATCGTCGCCGCCCCGACCGACGCCGCCGCCTTCGACGCCTGGG
>JAKAZC010000081.1 GCA_021826655.1 Actinomycetes bacterium
GGTTAGTGCTCGGCCGGACCGGGTACTCCGGGGCGATGGTCCTCCCGCACGCCCGGTCGGTGCACACCGTCGGCATGCGCTTCGCCATCGACGTCGCCTTCTGCGACGGTGACCTGGTGGTGCTGGACACGGTGCGGATGCCCCCGATGCGCCTGGCCCGTCCCCGCCGCCGTGGGCGTACCGTGGTCGAGGCCGAGGCCGGTGCGTTCGAACGGTGGGGACTGCGCGCCGGTGACCGGCTCGAGCTGCGCGGATGACCGACGGCGCCGGGGCCGGTCGGGACGCCGGTGGGGCGCTCGTCGTGGTGGCCACCCCGATCGGCAACCTCGGCGACCTCTCGCCCCGTGCCGTCGAGTCCCTCGCATCGGCCGACGTCGTCTACTGCGAGGACACCCGCCACTCGCGCAAGCTCCTGACCCACGCCGGCATCTCCGGCGTGCCCCTCCGGTCCCTCCACGGGCACAACGAGGGCGACCGGATCGACGAGGTGGTCGCCGCGGTGGCGGCGGGACGTTGCGTGGCCCTGGTCAGCGACGCGGGCATGCCGGCGGTCTCCGACCCGGGTGCGCAGGCGGTGGCGGCGGTGGCTGCCGCCGGCCTGCCGATCACCGTCCTGCCCGGCCCGTCCTCCGTGCTCGTGGCGCTGGTGGCCAGCGGGTTGGCCACGGACCGGTTCTGCTTCGAGGGGTTCCTGCCCCGCTCGGGCCGTGACCGGTCGGCACGCCTGGCCGCGATAGCCGCCGAGTCGCGCACCACGGTCCTGTTCGAGGCGCCCGTCCGCACCGCCGCCACCCTGGGGGACCTGGCGGCAGCGTGCGGCCCCGAGCGCCGGGTGGCCGTCGCACGCGAGCTGACCAAGCTGCACGAAGAGGTCTGGCGGGGCACCCTCGCCGACGCGTGCCGCTGGGCGGCCGACGGGGTCCGGGGCGAAGTGGTCCTCGTGCTCGCCGGCGCACCGGACGTGGCGGGCCCCGAGGTGGACGACGAGGTGCTGGTGGCCGCGGTGGCCGCGCAGAGCGCGGCGGGGGCACGTACCCGGGGTGCGGTCGACCGGGTGGCCGCCGACTTCGGGGTGTCCCGCCGCCGGGTCTACGAGCTCGCCCTGCGGGTGAAGCACGGAGGACCCGACGAGGGTGTCGTCGGCTGATCCATCCGGAATGCCCACCGTGGGTCCCGTGTTGCACCCTGCGGGCGGGTCGCCGTGCCGGAGGGACGCCCCGGACGGGGCGCACCCGTACGGGGCGTAACGGTGGGTCACCACCATGGGACTGCACCTGCGGATGCCCCGGTCGGGGGTGCCCGCCACGACCGCAGGAGGGACACCAGATGTTCGGACGCAGCATGGACCTCGACGACACCCAGGCACCCCCGGTGGCACCCGACGACGTGCCCGAGGGGTGCGACCGGGCCGCCTTCGCGGCCGGCTGCTTCTGGGGTGTGGAGGAGTTCTTCCTCGCCGTGCCCGGGGTGGTGGATGCGGTGTCCGGCTACGAGGGCGGTGAGGTGGAGCACCCCACCTACGGGCAGGTCTGCGGCGGCGGCACCGGTCACGCCGAGGCGGTGCTGGTCACGTTCGACCCGACCCGGGTCAGCTTCGACACCCTGCTCGAGGAGTTCTGGCGCCACCACGACCCGACGACGCTCAACCGGCAGGGGCCGGACCACGGGACCCAGTACCGCTCGGCGGTGTTCGTGCGGAACGAGGCCCAGGCCGAGGCCGCACGCGCCTCGCTCGACGCGTACCAGGCCCGGTTCCGCCGACCGATCGTCACCGAGGTGACCGCGGCCTCCACGTTCTGGCCCGCCGAGGCCTACCACCAGCGCTACGCCGAGCGCACCGGCAGGGGTGGCTGCCATGTCGCCAACTGGTGACGCGTGCGGCCACCACGTCGCCACCAGGGGACGCGTGCGGGGGGAGGCGGCCGGGTCGGTACGCTGACGGGCAGTGTCCCGCTACTTCGTCACCACGCCCATCTACTACGTCAAGGACGCGCCCCACGTGGGGCACGCCTACACCACGGTCAACGCCGATGCCCTGGCCCGGTGGCACCGCCTGGTGGGCGATGACGTCTACTTCCTGACCGGCACCGACGAGCACGGTCAGAAGGTGGCCCGGGCCGCCGAGGAGCAGGGTATGGCCCCGTTGGCGTGGACGGACCAGCTGTCCCCCCGGTTCGCCGAGGCGTGGGCCGGCCTCGACATCTCCAACGACGACTTCATCCGGACCACCGAGCCCCGGCACGCCGCCGCCGTCCGGCGGTTCCTCGGCCGGATCCACGAGAACGGCTTCATCTACAAGGACACCTACCGGGGCCTCTACTGCGTGCAGTGCGAGCGCTACTACGCGCTCGACGAGCTCCTGGCCGGGAACCTCTGCCCCGACCACCGGATCCCGCTCGAGGAGCTCGAGGAGGAGAACTACTTCTTCCGACTCAGCGCCTTCCAGCAGCCCCTGATCGACTGGTACGCGGCCAACCCCGACGTGGTGCTCCCCGAGTCGAAGCGGAACGAGGCGCTCAGCTTCATCAGGGGCGGCCTCCACGACATCTCGATCACCCGCACCTCCATCGACTGGGGCGTCCGGGTCCCGTGGGACGACGCCCACGTCTTCTACGTCTGGTACGACGCGCTCATCAATTACGTCACCGCCATCGGCTACGGCGAGGATCCCGACCGCTTCGAGGCGTGGTGGCCGGACGTGCACCACCTCATCGGCAAGGAGATCATCCGGTTCCACTGCGTCTGGTGGCCGGCCATGTGCATGGCGGCGGGCATCGACCCCCCGGGGCACGTCCAGGTCCACGGGTGGCTGCTGCTCGGCGGGGCGAAGATGTCCAACTCGAGCGTCAACCGCATCGCGCCGGCCGACCTGGCCGAGGAGTACGGCGTCGACCCGCTCCGCTACCACCTGCTGCGTGACGTCCCGCTGGGGAGCGACGGCGAGTTCTCCGCCGAGGGCATCACGGCCAGGTACAACGCGGACCTGGCCAACAACCTCGGGAACCTGCTGTCCCGGGTGGCCACGGTGGTCGCCTCGAAGTGCGGCGGGGTGGGGCCCGCCCCCGACCCGGACAGTCGACTGGCCGCGGTGGCCGCCGAGGTGCTGGCCGAGACATCGGCCGCGTGGGACGCCGGTGCACCGCACCTGGCGCTCGAGGCAACGTGGCGGCTGATCCGCGAGACCAACGCCGAACTCGAGGCGGCCGAGCCGTGGAAGTCCGAGCCCGGCCCGTCCGTGGACGCCGTGTTGGGGAGTGCCCTCGAGGCGTTGCGGATCGTGGCCGTCCTGGTCGTCCCGGCCATGCCGTCGTCGGCGGCCGAGATCTGGCGGCGCATCGGGCTCGACGGCGGCCCGGCCGAACAGCGGCTCCCCGCTGCGGGGGCCTGGGGCGGCTACCCGGGGCGGCTCCCCGTGGAGAAGGGCGCGCCACTCTTCCCGCGGCGCAAGGACTGACGGGCACCATGGGCGACGCCGTGCTGGAGTGGTTCGACTCGCACTGCCACCTGCAGGACGAGTTCGGCCCGCCGTCGGAGGAGGGCCCGGTCGAGCCGCACGCCGACCGTCTGGCCGCCACCCTGGCCCGGGCGGCCGAGGCCGGGGTGACCCGGATGGTGTGCGTGGGCACAGGTGCCGACTCGTCGGCCGAGGCGGTGGCTCTGGCCCGGTCGTTGCGCCGTCCCGGTGGACCGGCCGTGGCCGAGGGCGTGGCCCTGTGGGCGACGGTCGGCCTCCATCCCCACGACGCGGTCGACGGCGTGGACTCGCTCGACGCGGTGCTCGCGGCCGAGCTCGGGGGAGTCGATCCGGTGGTCGTCGGCATCGGCGAGTGCGGCCTCGACTACCACTACGACCACTCGCCCCGTCCGGTCCAGCGCGAGGCGTTCGCACTCCAGGTCGATCTGGCACGGCGGCACGACCTTGCGCTGGTGGTCCACACCCGCGAGGCCTGGGACGACACGATCGACGTGCTGGCCGCCGTCGGGGTCCCGGACCGGACCATCATCCACTGCTTCACCGGTGGGCCGGACGAGGCCCGCCGGTGCCTCGACCTCGGGGCGTCCCTGTCGTTCAGCGGGGTGGTCACCTTCCGGTCGGCCCAGGAGGTGCGGGACGCGGCCGTCCTGTGCCCGCCGGACCGGATCCTGGTCGAGACCGATTCCCCGTTCCTCACCCCGGTGCCCCACCGGGGCTCGCCGAACGAGCCGGCCCGGGTGCCGCTGGTCGGTGCGGTGCTCGCCCAGGCGACCGGCCGGGAGACCGCCGAGTTGGCCGTGCTGACCACGGCGAACGCCCGCCGGGCATTCGCCCGCTGAGCGCACCCGGTCGGTGGCTACCCGGTCGTTCCGGGTGCCTGCCCACCCGGTGGCGACGGGGCGACGGGGGTCGTTCAGCCGGTGACCGTGGTGACCAGCTGGGGGAAGGGGGCCGGCTGCCCGGCGGCCGGCGGCAGGCCCGACACGCTCAACCGCGACGTGCCGGTGTGGTCAGGCACGAAGGTCACGGTGACCGCCCACGCCCCGGCCGTCGGCGGGGAGAACGGGGTGGGGAGGGGATAGGTGCCCGGACCGGCGACCGCCACCCGCTGATCGGTGGCCGGTGTGCCCGAGGCGGCCGACGTGCCGTCGGCCACCTGGAAGTCGAGGTGGGCCGGCCTGACCGAGCCCTTGAGGACGGCGGTGACCCGGATGGTGGTGTGTCCGAGGGACCCGGACGTGGGCGACGAGGTGACCGACAGCGTGTAGCCGTCGACACTCCCGGTGGCCGGCAGCAGCGAGGGGTCGGTGGTGGCGGGTGCGGTCGTCGGGGTCGTCGACGTCGGGGTCCGCACCGTCGTCGACGGCGCGGCCGATCCGGACGAGGAGCAGCCGGCGAGCACGGGAAGGACGAACGCCAGGAGCGCGGCGGCGGGGCCGGGGTGCCGGGGTCGGAGCATCGGCACAGCGTACTGTCGGGACCGGCGCGATCCGGGCCGCAGCGGCCCGTCGCCGTCGGGCCTCAAACCGCCCGCTCCCGGTGCGGGAAGCGTGTCGTCCCAGGTCCCGGCGCCGGGCTTGATCCCTCGTGCGGGCGCGGCCTATCCTGCCGCTGCGGCCGCTCGTAGGAGCGGTCGCTCTGCACACCGGGGCCGGTCCGGACCGGTGGGCGGAGGACGGCTTGGAGGAGTCGTCCGTGTCCATCCTCTCCCCGGGACGGGCCCGACCGCAGTGGCCGGGACCCGACCGGGACTGTCGGGGGAGGGCAACCGTCCTACGAGGAGAGTGGAGTCCTGAGGACCGAACGCCACCGGGGTGGCCGGCAGATCGTCGCGCTGCTCCTCTGCGGAGCCGTGCTCCTTACGCCGCTGGTGCTGCTCCGGAACGAATCGCCGGCATCGGCTGCGGTACGGACCGCGCCGACGCCCACAGGGTCGGCCGCCGGTGCGGTGGCCGCTACGACCCGACGGACCCGTGTGGCATCCGCACGCGGTGCCGCCGGGCACGGCGCACAGCAGCCCGCCGGCGCCTCTGGTCGGCCGCTGGCACTCGATGGGTCGCCCGTGCGGCACGACTCCACCACCACCACATCGGCACCGCCGACGTCCACCGTGCCGCCGACCACCACCCGACCGGTTCCGACCACCACCGTGCCGCCGACCTCCACCCGACCGGTTCCGACCACCACGACGACCACCACCACCCACCCCGTTCCGGTCGGTTCCGGCGTGCACACCATGGGGATCGTGACCTACTACGACCACCCGGCCGGCCGGTGCGCGAGCCCGTGGCTCCCGTTCGGCACGGTGGTCACGGTGACCAATCCGGTCAACGGGGCCACGGTGACCTGCGTCGTCGACGACCGGGAGGCGGACACCGCCCGGTCCATCGACCTGGCCACCGACACCTTCGCGTCGATCGCACCCCTGTGGCAGGGGGTCGTCGACGCACGTCTGAGCTGGTGAGGCTCCCGACCCGGGTCCGGCTCCGGTCGGGGCCCAGGGGCCGGAGCCCGGCGATCGCGGTCGTCGGGGTGCCACACTGAGCGGGTGACCCACGGGCGAGCGGAGATCCACGAGCTGCTGGTGGCCAACGACCTGCATCCCAGCCGTGCCCTGGGTCAGAACTTCGTCGCCGACGGCAACACGGTGCGCCGCATCGTGCGACTGGCCGGCGTCGAGGCAGGTGCCCGGGTGGTCGAGATCGGCGCGGGTCTGGGGTCCCTGACCCTCGCCCTGGTCGAAGCGGGCGCCGCGGTCACCGCGCTCGAGGTCGACCGGCACGTGCTGCCCGTCCTGCGGTCCGTGGTCGGACCGCTGGACGTCCGGGTGGTGGCGGCCGACGCTCGGACCGTCGACTTCACCGAGCTGCTCGGGCCGGAGCCGGGCTGGTCGTTGGTCGCCAACCTGCCCTACAACCTGGCCGTCCCGCTCGTCGTGCGCGTCCTCGAGGAGGCCCCCCAGGTGGCGTCGTTGCTGGTGATGGTCCAACGGGAGGTGGGGGAGCGGCTGGCCGCCCGCGCCCGCGACGAGGCCTACGGGGCCGTCTCGGTGAAGGTGGCCTACTGGGCCCGTGCCGCCGTGGTCGGAAAGGTGCCCGCCAGCGTCTTCATCCCGAGGCCCCGGGTCGAGTCCGTGCTGGTGCGGATGGAACGGCACGGCGACGTCCCGGTCACGGCATCGGCCGGCCCGTCCGGTCCGGGAACGCCCGAGTACGACCGGCTGTTCGCCGTGGTGAAGGCCGGGTTCTCCCACCGGCGCAAGATGCTACGACGGGCCCTCGGACAGACGGTGGCCCCCGAGGCCTTCGTGGCGGCGGGCATCGCGCCCACCGCCCGGGCGGAGGAGCTCGGGCTGTCCGAATGGGAGCGGCTGGCATGGTGGCGGCCGGACGTGACGGGCGCCCCGTGAGCGGGCACCGTGCGGGGACCACCGGTTGGACGGCTCCCGCCAAGCTGACCGTCTCCCTGCGGGTCACCGGGGTCCGGGACGACGGCTACCACCTCCTCGACACGGAAATGGTCACGCTCGACCTGGCCGACACCCTCGAGATCGCCGACGCCGACGCCGACGCCGACGCCGACGCCGACGGCAGTCGACTGGACGTGGTCGCCGACTGGCCCGGGGGGGCCGGTGCCTGGCGTGACCTGTCGACGGGTCCGGTGGCCGGCAACCTGGTCACCCGGGCGCTGGCCGTGGCGGGGCGCGACGCCCGGGTGCGCCTGGTCAAGCGCATCCCGCCGGGCGCCGGGCTCGGTGGCGGGTCGGCCGACGCCGCAGCCGTGCTGCGCTGGGCCGGGTGCACCGACCCCGCCGTGGCTGCGTCCCTGGGCGCCGACGTCCCCTTCTGCCTGGCCGGTGGCAGGGCGCGGGTCACCGGGATCGGCGAGATCGTCGAACCGCTGCCCCACGAGGACCGGTCGTTCGTCCTGCTGCTGCCGCCCTTCGGCGTGGACACGGTGGCCGTCTACCGGGCGTGGGACCGACTGGCCGACGAGCGACGCGGTGCCGGGTCGGGCACCGCCGTCAACGACCTGGAGGCGGCCGCACTGCACGTGGAGCCGCGCCTCGACGGATGGCGACGGGCACTGGAGGAGGCCACGGGGCGAGCGGCCTCGTTGGCCGGCAGCGGCTCCACCTGGTTCGTCGAGGGGGAGGCGTCCGAACTCGGGGTGGAGCACCTCCGGTGGCTGGAATCCGGCGGGCGACGTGCGCCGCTGGTGGCGACGAGGACGACGCCCGCTCCGGATGCGGCACCGCGGTGACCGACCGACCGCCCGCCCGGGCGGTCGGGGCTACTTGCCTGCTGCCCGCCTCTGCCAACGGGTGGCCTTCAACATCTTCTTGTGCTTCTTCTTGCGCATGCGCTTGCGGCGCTTCTTGATCAGGGATCCCATGTCGGTGGGCACCCTAGCCGAGCAGGGGCGATGACGCCATACGCCCCCGGCGCCAGCGGGCGTATCGGGGCGGATGGACGGGGCTCAGCGGACCCCGTCGGACGGATGCGGGGGCGTGATGGTCGGAAGCGCGAAGCGGAACAGTGCGCCGCCCCCGGGGGCGTGGTGGGCGCTCACCTGACCGCCTTCGTCGAGCGCCACCTGGGCCACGATGGCCAGGCCCAGACCGGACCCGGGACGGCTGCGGGCCTCGGGCGCCCGGTAGAAGCGGTCGAAGATGTGCTCGATGTCCCGGTCGGCCACACCGTGCCCGTGGTCCCGCACGACGAGGACGCCGTCGGAGCAGGTCACCTCCACGACGGCTCCGTCCGGGCTGTACTTGAGGGCGTTGTCCAGCAGGTTGTCGACGGCGCGCTCGATCCGCGTCGAGGAGCCCGACACCCAGCACGGGGCCGTGGAGGTCACGAAGGTGACGCCGCGGCTGCGCCCGTGGGTGGTGGCGACCTCGACGGCGGCCAGTACCAGCTCGTCGAACCGGATCGGGCCGGTGGCCCGGTCCGGCTGGTCCCCGCGGGCCAGCTCGGCCATGTCGGCCACCAGGGAGGTCAGCTCGTCCAGCTGGGTGAGGACGTCACCGACCAGGATGTCCCGCTCGTCGGGGTCCAGCTCATCCATCCTGCGGGCCACCTCCATGTTGGTGCGCAGACTGGTCAGCGGCGTGCGGAGCTCGTGGGACGCGTCCATCACCAGCTGGCGCTGGCTCTCCCGTGAGATGTCCAGTGCGGCGAGCAGCCGGTTGAACGCCCGCCGGAGCCGGCCGAGCTCGTCGGGGCCACCGGGGTCGAGCCGGCGGGACACGTCGGTGGTCCGGGCCAGCTCCTCGATCGAGCCGGTGAGGTCGTTGAGTGGCGCCAGCACGGCACGGCCCACGGCCAGGCCGAGCAGGACGGCGAGGCCGACGCCGACCATGATGATCAGCCAGAGGGCGACGGCCAGGCGGTGCAGCCCGCGCTGCACGCCGCTGAACGGCACGGTCAACTGGAGGGCGCCTCCGAGGTCCATGGAGAGCACCTGGGTCCCGTTGGTGTACTGGTACGTAGGACCGAGCGCGAAGACGATCTCGCGCACGGATATGTCCCCGACGCTCGTGGTGAACAGGAGCTCGTGCCCGTTGCCGAGGCTGTTGGCCACCCGGGCCGCGGCCGGGGGGATGGCGAGCACCTGGGGATCGCCCGGGCGGACCTGGCCGCCGGCCCAGATCATCTGGGAGCAGTAGCCCGCGGCCCTGCCGCACGTGTTCTGGATCTTCGGCACCTGACCGCGCTCGTTGCCGCTGATCAGGTTCCGGGCGCTCTGCTCGAGACTGACGTCGGTCGAGCTCACCAGTGAGTCGTAGGCGACGACGTAGGTGGCCACCGATCCGATGAGCACCACCACCAGGACTGCCGCGGTGGCCACCAGGACCAGCCGGGTCCGGAAGGTCACGGGTGGGGTGCCCGGGCCAGTTCAGGGCTCGCGCAGGACATAGCCGACCCCCCGGGCCGTGTGGATGAGGCGGGGTTCCCCGTCCTGCTCGGTCTTGCGACGGAGGTAGCCCACGTAGACGGCGAGGGAGTTGGTCCCCGAGTCGAAGGTGTAGCCCCACACGCGGTCGAGGATGAGCTCGCGGGTCAGCACCTGGCGCGGATGGCGCAGGAGCAGCTCGAGGAGGTCGAACTCGATCCGGGTCACGGTGAAGGCGCGCTCGCCGCGGTGCGCCTCCCGGGTGATGGGGTCGAGGGAGAGGTCGGTGAACGACAGGGTCTCGCCGGGGTCCTCGGGTCGCCGCCGCAGCAGGGCCCGCAGCCGGGCCAGGAGCTCGGCCAGGGCGAACGGTTTCACCAGGTAGTCGTCCGCCCCGGCGTCGAGGCCGTGGACGCGGTCGTGGACCGCGTCGCGCGCAGTCAGCATGAGCACCGGCGTGTCGTCGCCCGCCGCCCGCATGCGACGGCACACGTCGAGCCCGTCGATGGTGGGGAGCCCGATGTCGAGCACCATCGC